>JBEVXT010000267.1:0-3741 GCA_040505955.1 Sedimenticola sp.
CCGCTTCTTCATGCGTTGTCTGCATGCAGTCCATGCGTAGAATACCACTGTCTTGGATCTGGACTGGTACATTGCCGCGACCAGTGACAACAAGTTTGTGATTTTTGGTGTGGTTTTGCCAGGTCTCCTGTAGATGTTCACAGATCATGTCAATCAGTTGGACCTTGTTCTCGGTCACAGTCAGTGCAACCTTCTGTGCTGGCAGTGGGGTGTTCATTCCTAATTGGTGGTGCCTGTTTGCCATTGTTCCCGATCGTGAACGTCTCGTCACATTCTTTATGCTGTTGTCATAGTATCTATCAAATACTAGATACACATCACTTTCTAATACTAGTTTGTAGACATGACTGCAGAAATTGTCAACATAGTCCTTCACAGTACCCTTAGCTGGCCAGTGTACAACCCAGAGAACTGCACATCCATCAACCACAACAGCATCGGGCTGTTCAGATGCTCTTTCGGAAACATCCACTTGTAGCTTTCTTTTCAGTGTTGATTTGGAGTTTGTAATTCGCATTTCTACATTTTCGTCAAACACGGATGCGGGTACAGGAGCTAGTTCATAGCGGAGAACATCCTTGATATTGATGTTACGAGATACCTGAAGACCCATCACTCTTGAATATATGAGCTTCGTGTCAAACACACGTGTGTTTCCAACTTTGATGTGCTTATTTATTACATCCATTGTTACAACTTTCTTACTGAGTGCATTATAGAATCCCGCTGGCCAGCTATCCTCGTATTCCTTCCGTTGCGAGTCTCCGATTGCTACTGAGTTATCAGCATTGACTGATTCAGGACCTATTCTGCCATTGACGATGTTGATGATACCAGATGGATGATCTGTTGGATCTAGTGGGTCAATGCACGTTGTCAGTTTCTGTCGAATGTTCTCCCTGTCTACTCGGTCTGTCTCAATTCTGGATTTCAGCTCTTCTTTATGCGCTGTGACATCAGCCGACCGAACGCCATCTTTCATCTCTACAATTCCCTGCACGAGCTGGCTACATATGTGCATACTAAGCGCCCACCTCTTCACCGCATTTGGCCTGAGAGTTATACCGATTAGTCCACCGGGTCCATGTCCATAACGCATGACTGTAGATTCAATGAACATGTCTGACCAGATAGCGTTCCATATTCCTGGCCTATGACGCATAACATGGTTGCCCTGCAGGAATTCGTCAACAATTTCATCCGGAAGGCGTTGCATTGATCTCAGATAATACAGACCATACCTGGCATAATTGTGATGACCAGCTGCAAAGAAGTATGTCAGCATTGCTTCTACAGACCACAGATGCAGTGCCCAATTGGCCTCTCTCTCTGCTCTCACAAACATCATCATCAACATAACTGGTTTAATTAAGTTCTCCACCCACAGTTGTGTTGTCCTACTTTCTGCTGCCTTTTTCTCCAGTGCTTCTATCAGCTCATCATACCCTGTAACATCATTCATCTCACTCCGTAGCAATTCCTCAACTATCATTCTCAGTGATCTCACATTCTGTGGAAATTTCTTTCCAGTTAGCATCTTAAGCACACCCCAAAAACACGCCTGCATTACATCACTTAGTCCACTTCCAGCCATCAATGTACCAACTGATCCAACGAAACTCATGAGTAAGTGCATTCCTCCAAGCCTAGGTATGAAGTTCTCAAACCGGTTAGGATACACCCACATAACATCTACAGCAACTCGATAAAGTTGCTGATCTACAGTGAACACAGTTATCGTTTGTCCAGTAGCTTGCGTTAGCTTTTGTGCCTCTGTCATAATAGTATCTGGATCTGCAGGGACCATGTCGATGAGTGGCGTATATACTGCTTTTGTGTTTGGCATTGTTGTATGTCCTTGTTCGCGAGCTATCTTGGTATTATAACCATTGAATTCTGGCGTATTGGGATCGGATACAATCGATTTAAGAAATGCAATATCAGAATCACGTGCACATCGAAGTGATACTGCTTGTTGGGCTAGCACTTTCAGAGCGGGAACACCGTGTTTAGCTTCATGATCAGGCATTTTTGGCTTCTTGGGGCCAGCATACCGCTGAATAGGAACGTCAGAATCTATATCATCTTTCAGTTCATCCTTGTGCAAACGGCGTATTTTATGTGTTTCATCTGTTTCATGCGGTTGAACGTGTGTTGGCTTCTTCACTTGCGTTAGCAGAAGAGCAAGGGAGTGTGTCGTCTGCAGACCGTTTGGTGATGAGATTGTCGCGTCAAAGTTATCAGCAACTGTTTGTACAAACCCACACTCGCTAGTATTTATTCCCTGGAGATTCGCATTCTTAGTAGCAGCCGATGCTGCTGACCCTGTAAACCTTAAAATCTCGTCATACGAACATGTGACACCAAAACTATGAAGTTGGTCGATTTCAGATTTCTCCCTCAGAAACACACCTAAAGCTATTTGCAGCATTGTGGAATGATTCGTCACTAGACTTGTAATGATATTACCAATCAGAACAGCAGACATACTTGATTCAAGTTTGTTGGAAATGCTTGCCAGTAATGTTAGTAGTGTTGGGCTGACATCAGCGGTGGCATTCACTAAATCAATGTTTGTGTCATATGTCCATTTGTCAAATGTAATGTCTTTTGTTTCCGTCAATATTTGTTGAGCCACCTGTTGCACAGAACTATCAATGGTATCACTGTCATCGTCTTTGACTAACGTTATCACAGTGGATGCTTGATTGCGAAACATTAGAATACTGGCCATTCCATTTGCTGATAATACCACAAGATGAGGATTGAATTCTTCTAATAGAGTGTTTACCATATTACGACGACTGAGAGAGATACCGCCATATGTTGTATATAGGCTGTATAATTCAACTGAATTCCAAATACGAGAGCGATCATTCCTCATCTTAGCCGCTACATGTACAAAGGCATGATATGTGTCTTCCACTGGTTGATTACTAGATGTGGTTGCAATATCAACTGCCCGCGGTGTCATAAATGTATCTCGACAGTCTCTATGATACCGTGAATCCTTAGCGTGGAGGTCGCTAAGAGCACCACCAACTCTAAGTTTAACTTCGGCGGCATGTGCGTCATTCCGTGTGTCACATATCTGGTTTATGTTATATTTGAACGTGTTCTGTTCTCCACGGTCGGATGTCCCGCATCTTACCACCTTACGCCAACGATCTGGATGACGAGGGTCTTTATCTACACATAGTCCTCCACAAAACAGGCAATGTTTCTTAAAATCAAATGATTCACTGTTAGAACGTTTGGTGCGCTTTTCAGGTGGTTCACCGAGTGACTGTTCATGTCCTAGTCCAGCCTTCGTCAATACTTTGCTTATATGGAATTGTGATACATAAGTACAAACACAGTTTTTATGACAACTTAGAGTTAGATCAGTGTGTTCAGTTAGTTGTTCTTCCAGATCAAGATGCAAAGTGT
This sequence comes from Sedimenticola sp., assembly GCA_040505955.1. Classification (GTDB taxonomy): domain Bacteria; phylum Pseudomonadota; class Gammaproteobacteria; order Chromatiales; family Chromatiaceae; genus Vondammii. Next base: position 3,430 of record JBEVXT010000267.1, read on the forward strand.
CCTGTCGTTGTTTGCTAGCTTTTATAATGCTCCGGATTCTGGCAGTTCCAACACGAATCAACTTCTTTGCCGTGTTGTTGCATTTAAAATAGCAGTCATCCATCTTCAGTTAATCTGAAAGGATACATATGTTAAAGTTTCGTCTAAATCTCATGTGTAAATGTTCATTGGCCATGCACGGATCCAAGACTTTTGATATGGGTGGGTATCAATGTATTCCCTGCCCGGGGGCGCGGCGGGCACCCGCGGGGAATTAGACAGCAAAATATTCCCGAGACCCGGGAATTAGACAGCCCATTATGCCCTAGGGTG
>JBEVXT010000268.1:0-3158 GCA_040505955.1 Sedimenticola sp.
ACCCACATCCATTTTGTTCACTTTCGTCTGCAACCCTGTGTATTCGGGACGTGTAGATGCCTGCAGCAGGAATTCCCTTTAGGCAGAACACAATCGGCGTGCACCACAAATCTGATGATAGGCGTCTAAGATCGTGAATATGTGATGTCCTAATTCATCGTTCATTTCAGGACGGCTGTACCACGCATTTTGTTTGCTACAATCAACTGATGATATTTCTATGTATCTTCCGAAAGGATTATCAGCGTACCATTCATCCAGTCGTGTAGGAAAGCTATGTTCAGCTTCTATTATATTCAAGTGCTCCTTTTTCAATTTCTTTACGGCAGCCTTTGATAACGACTTTAGTTTTGTAACTGTCTTTTTCTTGCGCCCTCCATCAACGAAACTGCCATCCCCTAATACCTCGGATAACGTGTTCACGGTGATCTGTTTGTTTGCGGACAGGTTAAGTTTGACTTTGTGAGCTCTTAATATTCCAATAACTTGTCTGACACAAATGTTCAGTTCATATGCTAGAAATGCTTTGTCGATGCTTTTAGCAGTCAGAAATAATAATTTGAACTCCGCCAAAGACAGTTTCCATTTATCACTTTTCGTACACCTGTGGTCCTCATTGAGTGCATCCAGCATTGACTGATAGTGATTGTCATTGAGAATAGCGATATTAGGATCTTCATTTCTGGTAGTACTTTCTGCAATTTCTCCATCTACGTGCATCCCGCCTATTTATTCATCAACGTGCATTGAGTTTGATTCACATTCCCCATTAATACCATTGTTTGTCACGGGTGTCATAGAACTAAAGTTGGCATGACTGTTCGATAGAGAATTAATATCTTCAGCTATTTCTGGAGAAATCTGATCTACTACACTGTCTGCGATGGTATTGAGAATGTTATCTTCAACACCAATATCGGGAATTTCGTTGTTTATACATGTCTGTACATTTTTCTTAATGAGTTCGTGTGTTTGCTTTGATATCTTGTAAACACTTTCCCCCTTCTTGCCTTTTACCTCAATGTAATTCTCTATTTCATTCGTTGTCATATTTGCCCGTTTTTCCCAAGTTACATCAGCAACATTCAGTAACCCGTCGAGTGATTCAGCTTCAACTATGTTACAGTTGGACATTTTCCGTATCAGTTCCGACTTTGACAACTGTTTCGCATCATGGAACACATCTTTTTGAAGCTGCAAAACCGTTAATGGTTTGTCATTTCTGTCGCGAACCGCTATTCTGCTCCACTGACCGTCAAAACTACATATAGGTACGTAGAGACCCTGCTTAGCACATGCATGCAGAACGTCTTCTATCATCGTTCGTAAGATGGATGTCGGCAGACTATATCCTTTTAGGCCATAGGCAATTGGAACCGAATGAAGGAGTTCTGGATGGAAATTTCTATCGGTATCGGAAATCATGAATCCCAGAAATTCAGAAGCCTTATGTCTGGTTAACTGATATGATTGCTTTGTTGCTTGCTCCGCATTGTATAGTATCTCTAATACACTTTTCAATTCGGTGTTTGTTTCATGGTTTGATTCTACTGAGCTGTTCATGCAGAATGTAGAATCACCCGTTTCAATTTCGACAGAACAGTGCTGACAATCAGCTGCCCTTACCGACGGTACCTCAATCAGGAAAGTCGACTTAGATTTGACAAATTCGTCCAACTTCTCTTGGATAATCGGAATGTTTTCAGATTTTCGAGCAGGACGGGTAGGTTTGGCTGATCCATAGATGTGCTTTACTTCTGTTTCAATGTCATTCCATAGGCTTTGGTCGAATTCTACTTCATGAACTGCTGTTGATTCGCTAGAATAACTGACATAATACAGTTTTTCTGCACCGAGCGCAAACATTTCAGAAAGTACCTGTGGTACATAGTACTTGGCAATATTATATGAGACCGGTGTTGAATATTTATTGCCCGGAAATGGACATTTGATTTCCACCCCATGTGTGGGTGGCGTGTCAATGCCGCATCTACAACTACCATCTGGACTAACTACGGTAGGGACTCCGTTGACTGCGAAAGGGTAACACCCTTCCTCGTACAGTTTCACTTCTGGGTTTAGTACAGGTAGAACCTTTCCAGCGATAGTAGCAGTAGCGTGTATTTCGTTTTCTGACCCATGTTTCATCATTGTTTTCACTTGTTCAGTTGGCTCAGGCTTCTGTATATGTGATACTACTTGGTCAAAATGAGCAGTTTGATTTTTAAGTGATCTTAACCCTAGAGCATCATATAGTGTACTTCCGGTCACTACTGCTGAACTTCTAAACTCCTTCCACAATTCGCTTCGTTGTTTGACAAACCTCGCCTGAGAACTTAATCCAGTTAGGTGCATGTAGTTGTGAAGCTTTGATATGTTAATGGTTGTGTCAGTGACATACGGTACTCCATTTAAGCAGGCAATAACCTGACAGGCTTCGTCAATGATTTGCAAAATGTTCTTGATGCATGATTTGATATCGTATATACTTGTAATTATCGCACTTATTACGAATGCCAGTCTCGATTTTTTCCAGTTTTCACCTGCTTGCAACATTAACTTTTCCTTCATTCTTTCCTTCGATACATTCATTTGGCGCAGCGTTTGAACTCGTTTACTTAAATTTCTAATTACCGTAAGTAAATTATGTCGTAGTGTGTCTTTATCCATATTTGTCAGGTCATTTGATGTTTCTTTTTTTGTCATCAATGTTCTCTGTTACAATACCGTTCACCTTTTCAATACACTTGATTTCTGCCTCCAAACTTTCTTTTCTTTCAGATAACGATGGAGTGTGTTCGTAGCCCCATAAATCTATATCTCCGTGCTTTCCATTAGTTGCCGCATTTATCTTCTTGCCATCTAGACACAGTTTGTATGTTTTGGTTTCGTCTGCTTTTTCTGAAACTCTCTCTATCATATAGCTTAGAATGCCGGGTTGGATATCGCTTCCAGAAACCGGTGCCAATTTTCCTGATGTGACACTGTGAATGGGTACCGAGAAATTTATCGCCCAGTCTTCCGGCTTATAGGATCCCCGCTCGCTGTCCTGTGTCACAATTTTGCCTGTGTGTTTAGGTCCACTCATAAATTTGAGCCATTTACCATGAAACAGTTTGTAGCCGATACGCCAAAATCGTTTGACAGTGTCACTGTAT
>JBEVXT010000269.1:0-12241 GCA_040505955.1 Sedimenticola sp.
AATCGAACCCGCGTCCGCAAGTACTCCGCCATCGGCTCTACATGCTTAGAGCTGTCGATTATATTTAACCGGCTACTGCCCGACAGACAGGGCGTGTATACGGCGGTTCTGGTTAAGTTTTAGCGAATCCACCCCAGACGTGTTTCTTCGCGATCTTGTGAGATATGACGCCTGAATGTCCCGAAGGACGCTGGACGCGCAAGAACGGCTCCAGTCAGACGGCTTCTACCGGTTATTAAGCGGCGAGAGCGTAGTTGTCGTCGTTGGCAACTATGGTTTTACAGAATTTTTTACGAGGATATCTGTATCCTCGGCATGCACCTCCGGTTTTGTTACCCACGTCGAAGCCATGTCGCCCCCATTGGGTACACCAGAATGGACATTATAGGGGAAGGGAAGTTCAATGTCATTGGGGATTTTGTCTGCAGGGGGTGGTTATGCCGGGAATGAAGATTGAGCCATATCGGCCCACTTTTCACCCTAATGGAAAATGCGTGTTAGTGGGCCTTGAGAATACGTTGTTTGTCCCGCTGCCAGTCACGGTCTTTATCGGTGGCGCGCTTGTCGTGGAGCTGTTTGCCCTTGGCGAGGCCGATTTCCACCTTCGCCAAGCCTTTTTTCCAGTACATGGCGGTGGCGATGAGGGTGAAACCCTTGCGCTCGACAGAGCCGATCAATCGATCCAGCTCCTGACGGTGAAGTAGTAGTTTACGGGTGCGGGTGGCATCCGGTTTGATATGGGTCGATGCCGTGGGCAGTGGGGTGATGAGGCAACCCAGCAGAAACGCTTCATTACCTTTAATATAGACGTAGCTTTCAGATAACTGGATGCGGCCCTCCCTCAGGCTCTTCACTTCCCACCCCTCCAGGGCGATACCCGCCTCGAAGCGATCCTGAATGAAGTATTCATGCTTGGCCTTTTTGTTGAGGGCAATGGTGGAGCCGCCGTGCCCCGCCTTTTTTTTCGCTTTGTTTGCCATGGCGGTGGATTGTAAGTGACGGGGAGGGGCGTGCGCCAGTATTATATTGGTGGCTGAAGAGAGAAGCTTCGACAACCGGCTTGTCAGGCCTCTCTTTTTGATTGAGAATAAGTCTCTATTTCGGGCGGCTGGATTAGTTATTAGGAGATAATGTTGCATTTGTAGGAGCGAACTTGTTCGCGAAGAGCACAGTTCGAAGCTGATCGCGAACAGGTTCGCTCCTACAATTGATTTCAGGATTATTGTGCAGAACCATTTAATTATTTAGGAAGGGACTGCCGCACTCCTCAGGACGAGATGCATCCCTTACCTTGCTTGTGCAAAGGGGGGCTCTGGATAGACGATAGGTTATGGGGAGTCTTTGATTGTCTGATTACGTATCGATTCACGGCCAGTGGTCGTCACGCCTCACTTTTATCCTGGCGGCCACTGGTGCGGCGGTTGGGTTGGGCAATGTCTGGAAATTCCCCTATCTGGTAGGAGAGAACGGCGGTGGCGCATTTGTTCTGGTTTACATCGCCTCCATTGCACTGATTGGCGTGCCGGTGATGATCGCTGAAGTGATGATCGGTCGCCGGGGTCGCCAGAGCCCAATCAATACCCTGCGTGATCTCGCTGTTGAGGCGAAAAGCAACTGCCGCTGGCAGTTTGCCGGGGTGCTGGGCATTGTCGCCGGTCTGATCATTACCTCCTACTACAGTGTTATCGCTGGCTGGACTATGGCCTATGCGGTGCGCATGGTCGGGGGGGTCTTCACCGGGGTGACCAAGGATGGGGCGGAGAGTATTTTCGCATTTCTGGTGGAAGATCCAGAGCGAATGCTGGCATGGCATACTTTGTTTATTCTGATGACGGTGGCGGTGATCTCACGGGGTGTACGCTCCGGCCTGGAGCAGGCTGTGAAGATTTTGATGCCCGCACTGCTGCTGTTGCTGCTGGCGCTGGTAGTTTATGCCGCAGTCAACGGCGATTTTGTCCAGGGTCTGCGGTTCATGTTTGCCATTGATTTCGACGCACTCACTACCGGCGGCGTTCTCACTGCCATGGGCCATGCATTCTTTACCCTTAGCCTGGGGGCAGGTGCCATCATGGTTTACGGCTCCTACCTGCCCAGCGACGTGCCTATTGCCAGAACCGTAGTCGCAATCGCCACCTTTGATACTGTCATTGCATTGTTGGCCGGGTTGGCGGTTTTTCCACTGGTATTTGCCAACGGACTCACCCCCGGGAGTGGTCCGGGTTTGATTTTTCTCTCTCTGCCCATCGCTTTTGGCCACATGCCGTGGGGAGGGCTCTTTGGGACGCTCTTTTTCCTTCTTCTTCTGTTTGCAGCCTGGACCTCCTCGATTGCTCTGCTGGAGCCGATGGTCGCCTGGATGGTGGAGAATCGTCGGGTGCTGCGGGCTCGGGCGGCGGGCTGGGTCGGTTTTCTTGCCTGGTTGTTGGGGGTGGTCTCGATCCTCTCTTTTGGCCCCTGGTCCTTTGAGTTCGATTTTGCCGGTGAAGTGAGGCATAACGGGGTTTACGATCTGCTTGATATTCTCTCCTCCAGTATTATTCTACCCATCGGCGGCCTGGCTGTTGCGGTGTTTGCCGGTTGGGTATTGCCTAAGACGATGGTGGAGGATGAGTTGGGGGGAGGCGCCGGACTCGGTTTTCGGTTATGGTACGTCGCTGTCAGAACGATTGCTCCCATCGCTTTGTTGCTGATATTGTTGCGGGCGGTTGGAGTGATTTAGCGCCTCTTCGGCGTTATAATTTCGGACTTGTTAAATCCGCGTTGCTTCCCAAGTGTGATGAAGTCAAAGGAGCACTAATTGCCTGTTGTACATAAAAGCGCCCTGGTGGCCCACTCGGCGTCCGAGATGTTTGAGCTGGCTAACGATTTTGAGTCTTATCCTCAGTTTCTTCCCTGGTGTCACTCCACTCGCCTGATCTCAAGAGAGGGGGAGTATCTCTGTGCAGAGCTGGAAGTGGCACGGATGGGTGTTCGGCAGAAGTTCTCCACTCGCAACCGGCTCTACCCTTATGAGCGGATCGTTATTGAGCTGCAGGAGGGGCCGTTTAAGCGGCTCAGTGGTGAGTGGCGTTTTACCACGCTGCGTGAGGATGCCTGTAAGGTTGAGCTGGAGCTTGATTTCTCTTTTTCAGGTAAACTGATCAACAAGGCTTTTGGTGCGGTATTCAGCCAGATTGCGAGTACTCTGGTGGACTCTTTTTGTAAACGTGCGGATGAGGTGCATAGTGGCAAGTGAGCAATTTGATGTAGAAGTGGCTTATGCCCGTGATGATGAACAGCTGATTCTGACCGTTACGGGAGAGAAAGGGATCACTGTTGAGCAGGCGATCGAGCAATCTAAAATCAGTGAGCATTTTCCTGAGATCGATCCGGCGGGAGCCAAAGTGGGGATCTTCGGTAAAGCGGCAAAAATGAGTGCCGAATTGAAGCCGGGTGACCGTGTGGAGATCTATCGGCCGCTGATCGCCGACCCCAAAGAGGCGCGCAAGAAGCGTGCGGCGGAAGGGAAAGCACTTAAAAAGGGTGCGTAAGTAGCATTGACCGTTTGGGTGGGGCGCTGCCCCGGTCGTACGGTTTTCTCTATCTACTCTTCAGCATCAACGCCGACTTTTTTCAATGCTCTGGTGATAATACCCTCATCACCGGTGTAGTCGGGTACTGTAACAACTACCTCTTCAGTCGTTTCATTCTCCTCTCCGACGGGCTCTGGACGGAAATCCCCATCCATCCCTGCCAGGCGGTCATCCTCAAAGAGGAGGGTGATTCGTTTTTGCGTGGTCTCGCCACTCCCTTTCTTTATCCGGTAAACGTAGTCCCAGCGGTTTTGATGAAAAACATCCATCAGCATGGGGGTTCCCATCAGGTAGCTGACCTGACTTTTGGACATGTTCGGTTTCAGTTTGTTAACCGTCTCCTGATCAACTACGTTGCCCTGCTGGACATCGGGTCGATAGACCAATGAGGTTTTGGCGAAGAGATCAGGGACAACTCCTGTCAACTCTTCCATGGAAGAGCAGCCGGAGAGAATCACTGCTGCAAGGCAGGCTGAAATAGTAAGGTGTTTCTGCATTCGAATCATCCGCTTCCTGATTGGGTGGTATCTGCTGAGATAATACCTGATTCGTCGGACTCTTTCAGCTTCACCATCTCGCGGGCGTGGGCCAGAGTCTGTCCGGTGATATCAAGCCCCCCAAGCATCCGCGCCACCTCTTGGATTCGCTCTTCAGAATTGAGTTGGGTGATATGGGTAAGTGTGCGCTTTTTATTGGACTCCTTACGGATCAACAGATGCTGATGCCCCAGAGAGGCCACCTGGGGCAGATGGGTAACACAGAGAACCTGCCGCGATTCACCTAGCTGCCTGAGCAGACGACCGACAATCTCTGCGATACCACCACCGATACCAACATCCACTTCATCAAAGATCAGCGTCGGCACCCTAGCGCAGCGGATAGCGGCCACCTGAATCGCCAGGCTGAGGCGGGAGAGTTCACCGCCGGAGGCCACTTTGCTCAGAGGCTGGAGAGGTTGCCCCGGGTTGGCGCTGAAGAGCAGCTCTATTGTGTTGAGGCCGGATGCAGTGGCTTTATCATCCTCCAGGGTGGTGACTTTCATCTCCAGCCTGCCGTTGGAAATGCCGAGGGAGCGAATCCCCTCCATCACTTGCCGGTCGAGTTTTTTTGCCGCCACTTTACGGCTCCTGTCCAGTATCAGTGCCTGCTCACGGTATTGATCCCAGAGTGCCGCCGTCTCCTGCTCCAGTTCGGACAGTTGAGTGGTGCTGTTATTCAGTTGGCTGAGTTCGTCGATCAGTACCTCCAGGGTCTGCGGCAACATCTCTGGACGACAGCGGTACTTTCGTGCCATATCGTGGATTTCGGTAAGCCGCTGATCCAGTTGGTTGAGCCTGGCGGGGCTCAGCTCCAGCGTGTCGCCGAAATCCCGTAAGCTGGATGCTGCCTCTTCCATCTGGATTGCGGCGCTCTCCAGCATCTCATGGCTCTCTCTCAATTGGGGGCTGGAATCATTAAGGGAGTTCAGTTCGCTCAGCACGCGGTTGAGCAGGGTGAGGGCGGCTTCGTCGTTATCGCTCAATGTGTTGAGCATACTGTTGCAGCTCTCGATCAACTCACTGGCGTTGGTTAGCCGTTTATGCTCCGCCGGCAGTGTCGCCGGTTCATCAATTTCGAGCTTCAACTCATTCAGCTCGTTGACCTGAAAGGTGAGTAGGTCACTTCTCGCCTCCCGATCCTGAGTGGCGGCGGTGAGTTCTATAAGCCTGGTTTCGGCGCTTTGCCATTGATTGTGGAGTATTGCGGTTTTGCTGCATAAGGCTTGATGACCGGCATAGCCGTCAAGAAGCTCTCGCTGGTGATTCCGGCGCAGAAGTGACTGGTGGGCGTGTTGGCCCTGGATGTCCACCATTAGCTCCCCAAGCTGCTGCAGGGATTTTATCGGAGCAGGGCTGCCGTTTATAAAGGCGCGGGAGCCACCGTTGCGTGTCAGAACCCGGCGCAATAGGCACTGGTCACCATCATCCAGTGCATTCTCCCGCAACCAAGCCGCCGCCTCACCGTCGTCGAGGGTAAAAATAGCGGAGATTTCGGCACGGTCACAGCCGCTACGAATCATCCCAATATCCGCCCGGTCGCCCAGCACCAGGCCAAGGGCATCGATAAGTATCGATTTGCCTGCACCTGTCTCTCCGGTAAGGGCGGTCATGCCGGGACGAAACTCCACCTCAAGGTGGGTGACGATGGCAAGATCTTTGATGTGGATGTGTTGGAGCATGATTTTATAGTAATAAATTACATTTAAATAAGTATGTATCTATATGTTTTATAGGCATAAATATAACTATTCAGTATGACGTCTTATTAACGCTAGGTTGGGTGCTCCCCCCAGCCCAGCTTTGCCCGCAGTATATTAAAGTGGTCATGGTCATGGGGGTGTAGCAGCCGTACCAGATGCGGGTGCTTGCGGATGATGATCTCTTTCCCCTGCAGTGGCAGGCAGGTCTGCCCGTCACTGGTGACGCGGATGTGATCGGTATCCGTATTGGGGCTGACACGCACTTCTATCGTGCTGTCGCCACTGACGACCAGCGGGCGGTTACTCAACGTGTGAGGGCAGATGGGCACCAGCACCGTGGCGTTGAGGCTGGGGTGGAGCAGGGGGCCGCCACCGGAAAGCGCGTAGGCGGTGGACCCGGTGGGTGTGGCAATGATCAGACCGTCAGAGCGCTGGGCATCCACGAAACTGCCATCGATATAGACCTCGAACTCGATCATCCGGGCAATGTTCCACTTGTGGATCACCACATCGTTGAGCGCCGTGTATTGACTGCCGTCAATCTCTGCTGTGAGCAGGTATCGCTGCTCCTCTTCATAGTGACCGGAGAGAATCTGCTCCAGGGCACTAAGCATCTCATTCGGAGAGATATCCGTCAGAAAGCCAAGGCGCCCCAGGTTAACTCCGAGCAACGGGATGTCGTAGTCGGCGAGGGAGCGGGCGCTGTGCAGCAGCGTACCATCCCCGCCCACTACAATGGCCAGGTCGCAACTGCCACCGATCTCATCGAGAGTGGCTCTATTCAGAGGCAGGCCGGTCAGGCGTAGCGCGGTATCCTCTTCCAGCAGCAGATCGTGTCCAAGATCGAGCAGGTAGCGGCTCAACTTGACCAACGTCTCCTGTGGCGTTGCATCACCGTGTTTGCCGATCAGTCCTATTTTGTGGAATTTTTCTGGCATGGCCCTTATATAGTGAAAATGATGATGACAGCAGCAAATTACCACGGGTGAAATGGCCCGCCAACTGTTATCTTGAGTGCTGAGGTGTTTACTTGACAGCGCAACGGTCGAAAATGATAATTTTGGGTTCCCGTACGCTCTTCATTATGGGGTGCGCGGAATGGTAATTAAAGCAGTCAGAGATTTTCACTTTCACAGCAATTAGATACTTTTCGCTGTGGCCTGATAGGGTTTTATCCGGGGTTTGATGGTGATAGAAGCAAATGGGCTGAGGGAAAAGGGCGTCAACGAGCGGGCGCAGTACTTTTTAAAAGTTCTGATCGAGCGCTATATCAGGGATGGTGAACCCGTGGGGTCACGCACCTTGGCCCGCGACTCAGGGCTTGATCTGAGCCCGGCTACTATACGCAACGTATTGTCGGATCTGGAGGATCTTGGCCTGGTCGAATCGCCCCACACCTCTGCAGGGCGTATCCCCACAGCGTCTGGTTATCGTATGTTCGTCGACTCTTTGGTGACGCTCAAGCCACTGGAGATCAACCAGATCGAGCAGCTTCAACACCAGTTCGAAGGGCAGGGTGACTCAAAGATTCTGGTGGAGTCCGCCTCCAAACTGCTCTCCGGATTAACGCAGATGGCCGGTGTGGTGATGGTGCCGCGACGGGAGCGGGTGATTTTTCGTCAGATCGAGTTTCTGCCGCTCTCTGGAAACCGTGTACTGGCGATTCTGGTCACCCGCGAGGGTGAGGTTCACAACCGCATTGTTGAAACCAAAAAGAGCTACTCCGCTTCGGAACTGCAGCAGGCGGCAAACCTGCTCAACCAGCACTATGCCGGAGAGGGGCTGGAGGAGATGCACCGCCGCCTGGTGTTGGATTTACGCGAGACCAAGAGTGATTTGGAGCGGATAATGGCCCGTGCTCTTGAGATGGCAGAACAGGTAATCGATAGCTCCAGTGGCAATGATGACTATGTGATGGCCGGTCAGACCAATCTGATGGGGTTCAGTGAGTTTACCCAGATGGATCAGCTGCGCGAGCTTTTTGACTCATTCACCGAGAAACATCAATTGCTGCAACTGCTTGATGCCTCGATGCAGGCCAAGGGTGTTCAGCTGTTTATTGGTGAGGAGTCGGGCTACAAAGTGCTTGATCAGTGCACCCTGGTTACCGCCCCCTATGGCGCCGATGATCAGGCGGCGGGGGTTTTGGGTGTGGTCGGCCCCACGCGTATGGCATATGACCGGGTCATCCCGATTGTCGATATCACGGCAAAAATACTTGGCGCCGCCTTGAAATCCCGTTAACCACCCCCAACTTGTGGTTGTTTGGTAATCTGGATCTACTCAGGGAGCCTCTGAATGAGTCTGGCCGAATTGAATTGTGCTCAGAAGGCGCAAGATCAAGGCGAAGATCGCAGCTGATAGCAGGCTATTAGTAAGATCTTCAACGCCGGTATTGCGTCTCCTGAGTGCAAGGCAATCGGTCATGACTTGTTCAGAGGTTCCCCTGCTCAGTGGTGGGTGTTGCAGTGCCTGTTCGGCGCCATCACCGTCGTCGGGGTATCGAATCGCAGAATTACCTATTTTTGTGTTGTATCTATTAAAGGTTGAGGAAAAAGAATGGCGAAAGATCAGGTGGTGACTGCCGATGAGGCTGAGGCCGAAGCTGCTATGGCAGAAGAGGGTGAAGCCGGTGCCGTAGAGCAGGAGACCGAATCTGTAGAGGAACTCTCCCCTGAAGAGCTGGTTCTGGTGCTGGAAGATGCGCGCAGCAAGGCGGATGACCACTGGAATCAGTTGGTTCGCAGCAAGGCTGAGATGGATAATCTGCGCAAGCGCCAGGAGCGGGATCTGACGAATGCCCACAAATTTGCCCTAGAGCGCTTTGTAAATGAGCTGCTGCCGGTACGTGACAGCATGGAACTAGGTCTCGTCGCCGCAGGGGAAGAGGGTGCCGATATTGATAAGCTGCGTGAGGGCACTGAGCTGACCCTGAAACTGCTTGGTGACGTGATGGAGAAGTTTGATGTTGTCCAGATCAACCCCGAGGGGGAGTCTTTCAACCCCGATCTGCACCAAGCGATGTCGTTAATTCCCAGAGATGACGTGCCGCCCAATACAGTGGTCACGGTCATTCAGCGGGGTTACACCCTTAATGGACGCCTTGTCCGGCCCGCCATGGTGATGGTCTCTCAGGGTGCGGCGCTGTAAAAGTGAATGAGCAGGCTTGAATAAACGGGTGGAACACCCCATCTGCACAATATCCTGAATTTAATTAAGAAATTACGTAATACCAGACTGGAGATACCTGAAAATGGGAAAAATCATCGGAATCGACTTGGGGACAACCAACTCCTGCGTAGCAGTGATGGAAGGTGATAAGACCCGCGTCATCGAAAACAGTGAAGGTGATCGCACCACGCCTTCCATTGTCGCTTTCGGCAGCGATGGTGAGGTGCTTGTGGGTCAGTCGGCAAAGCGCCAGGCTGTCACCAATCCCCAGAACACTCTGTACGCCATCAAGCGCCTGATCGGTCGTCGTTTCAATGATGATGTGGTTCAGCGTGATATCAGCATGGTGCCTTACAAAATCGTCAAGGCGGATAACGGTGATGCCTGGGTTGAAGCCCAGGGCAAGAAGATGGCCGCCCCGGAAATCGCTGCCAAGATTCTTCAGAAGATGAGGAAAACCGCAGAGGATTATCTGGGTGAAGAGGTTACAGAGGCTGTAATCACCGTTCCTGCCTACTTTAATGACTCACAACGTCAGGCAACCAAGGATGCCGGTCGTATTGCCGGTCTGGATGTTAAACGCATCATCAATGAGCCAACCGCTGCAGCCCTGGCCTACGGTATGGACAAAAAACGCGGCGATCAGAAGCTGGCGGTTTATGACCTGGGTGGCGGCACCTTTGATATCTCTATCATCGAGATCGCCGAGATCGATGGTGAGCACCAGTTTGAGGTGCTCTCCACCAACGGTGACACCTTCCTTGGTGGTGAGGATTTCGATATGCGTATCATCGACTTCCTGGTCGATGAGTTCAAAAAAGAGCAAGGATTTGACCTACGCAATGACCCACTGGCTCTGCAGCGTCTGAAAGAGGGTGCTGAGAAGGCGAAGATCGAACTCTCCTCAGGTCAGCAGACCGATATCAATCTGCCTTACATCACCGCTGATGCCACGGGTCCCAAGCATCTTAATATCAAGCTGACCCGCTCCAAGCTGGAAGCCCTGGTTGAAGAGCTGGTGAACCGTACCGTCGCCCCCTGTAAAATGGCCCTCAATGATGCAGGCCTTACCGCGAGTGAAATCGATGAAGTGATCCTGGTGGGTGGTCAGAGTCGTATGCCCAAGGTTCAGGAGGTGGTCGAAAAGGTCTTTGGAAAGGCCCCCCGTAAGGATGTCAATCCGGATGAGGCTGTGGCCATCGGCGCCGCCGTTCAGGGCGGTGTGCTTGGCGGTGAGGTGAAGGATGTACTGCTCCTTGATGTCACACCCCTCTCTCTGGGTATCGAGACCATGGGCGGCGTGTTGACCAAGCTGATCGACAAGAACACTACCATCCCCACTAATGCCAGCCAGGTGTTCTCTACAGCAGAGGATAATCAGACCGCAGTTACCGTGCATGTACTCCAGGGTGAGCGCGAGCAGGCCTCGGCCAATAAATCACTGGGGCGTTTCGACCTTACCGACATTCCCCCATCTCCCCGTGGTATGCCACAGATCGAAGTGAGCTTCGATATCGACGCCAACGGCATTCTCCACGTTTCAGCCAAGGATAAAGCGACCGGCAAGGAGCAGTCGATCATCATCAAGGCCTCTTCCGGTCTCAGCGATGGCGAGGTTGATCGCATGGTCAAAGATGCGGAGATGCACGCCGATGAGGATCGCCAGTTCCAGGAGCTTGTTCAGACCCGTAATCAGGCCGACAGCATGATTCACGCCATCAAAAAGTCTATGGAAGAGCTGGGTGACGATAAGCTGGAGGCAGGTGAAAAAGAGTCTATAGAGGCTGCTATCAAGGATCTGGAAGAGGCGCTTAAAGGTGACAACAAGGACGATATTGAAGCCAAGACCAAGGTGCTTACAGATGCTTCCGCCAAGATGGCCGAGCGCTTGTATGCCGAGAAGGGCGCCGATGCCTCAGCTGCAGGAGAGGCGGCAGACGGTGATACCTCCGGTGCTGATGATGATGTAATCGATGCCGAGTTCGAAGAAGTAAAGAACGACAAATAAACAGGTATCCGGCGGGCGATGAGCGCCCGGTTAACAACCAGAGAAGCGCGGGGGCATGGAGAGTAGGCACTACTTTCCGGGTTCCTGCGCTTTGGTGGTTTGCAAGATAGACTAACTATGTCGAAGCGTGACTACTACGAAGTTCTTGGTGTAAGCAAGAACGCCAGTGAGGCCGAACTGAAAAAGGCCTATCGCCGACTGGCGATGAAACATCACCCGGACAGAAACTCCGGTGATAAAGCGAAAGAGGCGGAAAAGTCGTTCAAAGAGGCCAAAGAGGCCTACGAAGTACTTTCAGATGCCCAGAAACGAACCGCCTTTGACCAATTTGGTCATGCCGGGGTGGATCCCTCCATGGGTGCTGGCCGTGGTCCCGGTGGATTTGGTGATGATGGCAATTTCAGTGATGTTTTCAGCGATGTTTTCGGTGATATCTTTGGTGGAAGCGGCAGAGGCGGCGGCCCTCGCGCCCATCGTGGCGCCGATCTGCGTTACAACCTACAGGTAACCCTGGAGGAGGCTGTTTCCGGCACCAAGGCCAAGATTCGCATCCCCACGATGGTGAAGTGCAATCCGTGTAATGGCACCGGCGCCAAGAAAGGATCCAAGCCAAAGACCTGTGGTACCTGTGGCGGTCATGGCCAAGTGCGTATGCAGCAGGGCTTCTTCTCGGTACAGCAGACCTGCCCCACCTGTCGCGGTAAAGGGACGATGATTGATGACCCCTGTCCCGCCTGCCGTGGCGCCGGACGGGTGCAGGAGCACAAGACACTCACCGCAAATGTTCCTGCAGGTGTGGATAATGGTGACCGCATACGCCTTAGTGGTGAGGGTGAAGCCGGAGACCGTGGTGGGCCAGCCGGTGATCTTTATGTGCAGATTGCAGTCAAAGAGCATTCCATTTTTAGCCGCGAGGATAATCATCTCTACAGTGACGTGCCTATCAGCTTTGTTATAGCGGCCCTCGGCGGCGAGCTTGAGGTACCCACCCTGGATGGCAAGGTGGTATTGAAGATTCCGATGGGAACCCAGTCCGGCAAGCTGTTCAGAATGCGTGGAAAAGGAGTCAAGCCAGTACGCGGTGGTCAGGTGGGTGACCTTCTCTGCCGTGTGACGGTGGAGACTCCGATCAACCTGACTGACAAACAGAAGGATCTGTTACGGCGTTTTGATACCACCATGAAAGATACCGGTGCAAAGCACAGCCCCCAGTCCTCCAATTGGATGAATGGTGTGAAGAAGTTTTTTGAA
>JBEVXT010000270.1:0-7702 GCA_040505955.1 Sedimenticola sp.
TTGACGCCCATCATTGAATTCTTCATTGTATGTTTCTACTGTAGCATTTTGTTTTTATTGAATTTTCTAAATCCCATTCAGACACTAATTATGTTAGACCGCAAAGATGGCAAGATTAGCAAGAGTTATTTTACCTGGATATCCACACCGTATAACCCAGCGAGGAGATCGCTGCCAGGATGTATTTTTTTGTGAAGAAGACTATGAATATTATCTGGCTTTGCTCAAAGATTGGTGTGGTAGTGAGGGGATAGAAATTTGGGCATACTGCCTGATTACACACTCATCTGGTAGTGATCTGATTGGTGATTGGAAGCGTTATTTGTTGGAAGCTCAGGAGTACAGTACGGAATTTGAACAATATAAGCGGACTGGCAGACTATTGTGAGATGACTCCTTTACTGAGAGGGCTGAGTGACTTCTAGGGCGGGAGTTGAAAAAGAAAAAGCCAGGCCAAAAACCACGGGAAGACAATTAAGTATCGTGTCCCCTGAAATCACCCTGAAATCAAAAGTGACGAGATTTTCAATCAAAGGGGGTATGTTCTCTACCCTGTTTCATTGCATGTTCCAGGTTAAAAGTCTTTGGTCCAAACGCCTTGTTCAACATAGCTCTTGATCTTCTCTGCAAATCGTTGAAGACGATGTTCAGCCATCGCATTGGGGTCGTAGTTTTTATGCCAATGATAGTTTTGCTCCTCCATATGCCTCATGGCGATCATATCGAGGGAGAGTAGTTCATAGATATTTCGCCACTCACCCTCCACCCGCAGACTCAACCCGGGATTGATGATGTAGCGACCATGGCTTATTCGCAGGAAGAGCTTTCGGTTGTACTTGTCATCGCGGTTGGTCTCGTTTTTTGACAGAATGCTGGAGATATAGGGGCGCTTTTTACGTCGGGCGAGAAGGATGTTTTCTGGAAAATGCATCAGTGCCTCGACAAAGTCACGGCTCTGATATCCGCCATCCGCAATGATGAGTCTGTCCCCGGCCCCGGTGTAGAACATGGCCATGGCCAGATTGAGCATCATGAACTCCATGGAGTGCTTGTCGAGCTTGATTAGCCGTTCATCCACCTGAATATCGAGACAGTCGGGCTCCAGCAGGCGGTAGACATTGGCCAGTTTGTGGCGGCTAAACTTAGGGTCGTCCAGCGCCTGCTCCAGAGCGATCAGAAGGGCGTTGAATCCGGCATTATTGATGAGCTCTGTATTCGCGCCGCGTTCACGCAACTCTCTGACCAGTGTCTCATTGCCCAAGCGGCCTGCAATCATCAGCGGTGTCTGGTTGAAGAGATTGCGAAAGTCGATGCCATATTGATCGGTCTGCCGTAGTACGGCACCCGGATGTTTCAGCTCATAGGGGATGTAGTGCTTTTTATTTAACAGATGTAGCCCTTTGCCCGGGTTCTTGGCAGGGGCAAATCCGGATTTAATGAGTGCATTCAGGCGGGGCTGATCCTGGTATACCAGAGCGTATTCAAACAGGGTGACCTTGGCCTTTTTGTTATTTTCTTCAATCGCCTTGTGTCGGAGCTGCTCTAGCGGCTCGCCGTGCAGTACCTCCCAGGGCACGGATTTCTGTTTCAAGATCTGGCTGCGAATGCTCTCCGCCTGCTCCTCTTTGCCCTGAAGTTCCAGCCGCTGTGCCTCTTTGCGCCACTCGTCCAGCGTCGAGTCCTGTTTCTCCAGTTGCAGCCCCTCCTGTGAGGGGCGCAGGTCGAGCAGGTTAAACAAGCGCTGTTTGGTGTTCTGTTCGATCAGATAGATGTTGCGCACAGCGCGGGTGATCGCAACGTAGAGCGCGTTGATATGAAACTTGTAGATCTCCAGGGATTTATCGCTCTTATCCTTTGTTCTGGCATAGTTTAGCCCCTGTTGAAGATCCCGAGCCTCCACGCCGCGAGTGATCTCCCTAAAGCGCTTCTCCTCCCGCGAGGTGAAGTTGTAGAGGACGATATTTTCATACTCCAGCCCCTTGGCCTCTTGCACCGAAAAGACCAGCGGTGTGCCGAAACAGGCAGCGGCTGCCGCTTTGTCCCCGGGTTGCATGACAATAACGGCAAAGCGGGTCGAGTGACGGGTCTTGCGGTCAAGCTCCGCCCTTATGCCGTCATCGTCTTGCAGCAGAATCACCTCGCCGCTGTTGTGGGCGTTACTCTCCACCAGGTAGTTGCTCTCCTTGTCGATAGAGCCGAAGCGGGCACCCTTGATCTTCAGCACCCGGTTGGCGACCTCTGTCACCTGGGGGGAGTTGCGATAGTTGGTGTTGAGAATACGGATCAGGTCCGTTTGGGGTGCCGAGCCGCCCTCCTGGCGATAGAAGAAACTCTTGATCTTGGACCAGGAGAAGAAGTTGGGGTGGACGATCTGGTTGGAGTCGCCGCAGAGGATAAAGCCGGACGGATCGCGCAGTGACTTCAGAATAAGCTGCAGCTGAATGTTGGTCAGGTCCTGTACCTCATCCATGACGACAAAATCATAGCGTGGCTCAACCTTTGTCAGATACTCATGACTGAGGATGTTGGCATCGTAGTACCCCTGCTTATTCATTGCCTCCAGGTACTTGATAAACAAGTCATAGACCCGTGCCCGCTCATCAGGGGAGAAAATGGACTGTTTTATCCCCAGCCCCAGATACTCATCACGTCCCAGGTAGGGGGTGTCACCGGTTGGGCCGGTGATGACTCCCTTGAACTCTTCGAACAGCTGATGGGCATCTTTCAGGCCGCTGACCACGCGGTGGCGGGAGAACCAGGCGTGAAGTGCATCTCCCGTCCTGCAGGTACATGGATGCTCTCCAGGTACTCCTGATAGGAGAGAAAATCGATCTGCTGATCTTCATCGGCATAACGGCGGCGTAGTAGAGCTCTCTTGAGTTATGCACCAGGTAGGGGGAGCGGGTGATATAGAGGATATCCCCCTCACTCTCTTTCATCTTCTCCAGGGTGAGCGCCGTCTTGCCGCTGCCCGCCGAGCCAATAATAATCAGCGGGGGCTGGAGGGCATAGATAGCGTTTTGAGCCTGGTCGAAGGAGATGATCTTATCCAGCATGTTGAATGTCGCATGATCAGGATTGACATAGACCAGCGGCTCAGGCGTCACCTCTTCCAGAGAGTCCAGAAGGCGGATTTTGCTCTCATCCACCACCGCGCCACGATTGAGAAAACGGGACTTTTCGTAGGCGTGCTGCTTAATGCACTCCGGTACCAGGGCATAGGCCTCCCCCTGATAGTGGTGAATCGCAAACAGCAGGCGATTGCTGCGATCCAGCTGTGCACGGTAGAGGTTATCCCCACCTTCTTGACCTCGGCGGAGCGGAAATATCCGCCTCAAGATAGCCCTGCATCTTCTTGAATCCGGGGGTCTTTGATGGATTTATCTCATTGTAAAGTAAAACTTTCATGGTTGTGCAAGGGCTATTTTCTCTATCTACGTTAGCTTACGGAAGGTCGTATGTCGTAAGCGATTAGCTGGTCTGGAGAGCCAAACCATTCACTGTTGCCCCAAGCCGAATGCGATCATGGGGAATCAACAGATAGTGCCAGGGTTTGCCACCATAGCTGTCCACATGCTCATTAGCGAATCCGACCCACTGGCGAGCGGCGGCGGCCTTCTCCTGTACCTCCTCTGATGCTATCTGATCCGCCCGCTTGGGCTCAATAATTAACTTCCGATCTTTCGTCTCCACGACAAAATCGGGCTGATAGTTGCGCCCACGGCTATACTCAATACGAAACTGTCCCGGTGCGGGTTTAAGCCATTTCAGCACGTTTTCGTCATCCTCGAGTACCATCGCCATTCTCAGCTCACCTTCAGCAGAGTCAAACTTTTGGTAGGGGTAGCTGCATTTCTTGAATCCAGCGAATACCATCTGGCGAATACGTGACTTCTCCGTCAGGGGGTGACGAAAGTTACGCGGGGTATCATCCTCACGCAGCTCCAACAACAACGGCTGCAACAGGCTAAAACCCCGGGTCACTTTACCTTTGTAGTTTGTGGGTGGCTCCACCAGATGCGCCTCCATCTGCACCCAGATAAACTCCCCCAGCGGCTTCTGGTAGGCGATGAGTGCCTTACGAATCTCATCCTCATCATCCTTGTAGAGAACCCTCAAGCGTGACACTACTTGCCCAGCCAATTTGTAGAGCAGATCAGAGTGCGCGTCGTAATCAATGGCATCGTTGTCCATCAGTTCACGCACTACATAGTCCTCCAGACGACGCTCCTGACGGAAGCCGCCTAAGACTTGAATACTTGTCTGTCGGTTATCGGTGAGTGAGCGGATCAGCAGCTCCTCACTCACCGGTGGATAGTTGATGCTCTCCGTATTGACCAGGTCGAAATTCTCAAAGGTGTAACTCTGATCCAGATTGTCGGGCATCACGATAATATTGGGGATATCGATGGTGGCGGTGGCTACCTGAGATGTGGCTGCTGCCACCACCTCATCAAGCAACGCCTGCACCTTCGCCTCGGCCTCCGGCTCCAGCCTCGGCAGTTGTGGGGTAGGGGCCTGAATCGCCCAGTGCTCTCCCACCTGTTTGCGAATACGCTGCTGCACCTCGGGCTGAGTCAACTGCTGAGCGCTTTTTAATCTGTGCTCCTGCTGACGAATAATCTCCAGGGTGACTTTGGCCATTGCCGCCTGACGGGGATCTAGGGGTGTTGACACGGCTTCCGGCTGAGGGGTATCAAAATCGGCCCCCTCAATTTGCGCTGCTTGTCCGGTGAGTTGGGCCTCCAGATGTGTGGGTATCTCCAACAGACGATTACGACTGGCGGGAATATCTCCGCCCTCACCAATAGTGACCGACTCATGAATAATGGAGTTGGGATTGTTGGCGCGGTCGATGATCTCTTGAAAACGATCATGGGCGATAATGGTTAACCGGTCCACCGCCACATCGCCGGTACGATACCCATAGGGGAGGCGCAGACCACGCCCAATAGTCTGCTCGGTGAGTATCTCCGCCGCCGAGGCGCGCAGGGGCACGATGGTGTAGAGATTTTTTACATCCCACCCCTCCTTGAGTTTGTTTACATGGATGACAATCTCGGTATCGTTATCCTGCTCTACCGCCAGCAGGCGCTGCATCGCCTCATCCGACTCCTCCGCCCCCTGATTGGAGTGCACCTCAATCACCTTACCCCGGTAGCGCCCCTCGAAGAAGCTGTCGGATTCGATGATTGTCTTTAGTTCACCCGAGTGGGTGGTCTCCTTTGCCACCACCAGCATGAAGGGCTTGATACGCTCCACCTTGTTCTCATAGGCGTAACGCTCCAACTCCACACGCACAAACTCGTGGTGATGGATGCCATCCTCCAGCATGATGATCTGCAGCTCTCCCCAGCGCTTCTTATCCTTGAACGGCAACGGGTCAAAATCCTTGCGGGTCGCCACCGCCGGGTTTTTCACAAAACCATCGGCCAACGCATGGGAGAGGGGGTAGTGGTAGACGATATTCTTGAATTGGCGTGGCCTGGCACCGATGGTCTTGGGGGTGGCGGTTAACTCCAGGCCGAGGATGGGGTTAAGTTCACCAATCGCCTTGGCCCCCGCCTTGGCATGGTAACGGTGGGCCTCATCCATCAGCACCACCAGGTCATCCAGCTCCGCCAGATAGGAGAAGTAGGACTGGCCCAGTGTCTCCAGCAGACGCCGGGTACGCGGCAGACCGGACTTGGTCGCACCCTTCTTGTTCTCCTTGGCGTTGATCTTGGCGATGTTGAAGATATTGATCACCGGTCCGCCGCTGAACATGTCGCCGGTCACGTTCATCACCTGATCGTGGCGAATGCCCCGGCCCTCGTCGTAGTTATCACCGGTAACGATCACCGGTGGTTTGAGGGCCAACTCGGCAATACCTCTGAAGACATACTTGGGCGTGTTGAAGGTGAAGTCTTCGATCAACTTCTGGTAGATGGTCAGATTGGGTGCCAGCAGCAGAAAATGGGCACTGCGGCCGGTGATATAGAGATAGGCGATAAACGCCCCCATCAGCCGTGTCTTGCCCACTCCGGTGGCGAGGGCGAAACAGATCGACGGGAAGTCACGTTCAAAATTATCGAAACAGGGTTCCACCCCCTGAATCGCCTCCAGCGCCGCCGTCATATCCGGCTCTTTATCCAGCGACAGCGCTTCCGCCATCGCCACCAGCAGCTCCAGTGCTTTCTCCTGGGGTTTGCGCAGTGACATACGGTGGCAGAGTTGATGGGCGATACTCAGGCTCATGTCACCTCCTCCCCGGTGTTATCCACCGGCTGCCGCTGCAACGCCTCAACATTCAGGCTGTAGTCATCCCGCCCCCACTCGCAACGATCCAGTACCGCCTGGGGGATCTTCTTGATGGTAATGTTGGGCAGGCTTTTCAGCGCTTTGCGGTACGCCTTGCAGCAGACCGTCAGGGTGGCCTCTGCCCCCAACTCATCGTGGATCACCTTGAGCTGGTCGTAAGAGAGCGCCTGGGTGGTGACGTAGATAAAGTCCCTCTCGGTGGAGTGACCGTGATTCCAGAACTGTGCCTCGCTTGGGGCATAGGTAAAGCCCATGTGTCCGCACATCGCCTCCGCCAACATCGCAGCGTTGTACTCAGGGTTGATCACGGGGTGGCCCCAGCGATCCTCCAGGATCATCGAGGGGGCGAGCTTGAAGTACCGGAAACCGCCGCCGCCCTGCCAGTTAGCAGCCTTGGTGATGCCGCCGGGATCTTCGCCATCGATCACCTTCTTCAGGCGGGGAATGATGTGGGTGTGGCAGTGATCACCCAGCTCTATCATGATCCATCTGCGGCCCATCTTGTGGGCGACTGCGCCGGTGGTGCCGGAACCGGCGAAGGAGTCAAGAACCAGATCGCCTTTTTGTGTGATCATGTTAATTACTCGTCTTAGCAAGTATTCAGGTTTTTTTCCTGAAGGGAAGCTAACGCCACCCTCCTTTTGAAGATTATTAGTTGGAATATCATTCCAAATTGTACTTATCGGAAGAATTGCTCCCTCAACACCATCAACTGATCCAATACTATTTTTTAGGAAATATATTTGACGCCCTTTGTATAAATAAAGATTGCTTCTACCTTCACGTATTATTTTTATCGGACAACTAAGAGCTTTCGATTCCTCAATTTTATTTTTTAGATATGGTGACGGCTTTTGAAGTGTTTTTGTCTCAAATACTCGATATGAATTCTTTATCGCAAATTCTTCTGCTTTAGATTTAACGGCTCCTCGCTGTTTCGCATGGGTAATAGCGTAGAATAGATCACTATCAATCCACAATCACCATCAAGAAGATAAAGAATGCAAGAAGCAGAACTGTTCGCAGCCGCATTGGGTTAACAGGCTCCTTGGTATGTTTCAGATATAGAGTTCTCTTTGGAGAAGAAACGCCTGGATATTCATCTTGATTTCGAAAGAGGAAGTGCCTTTGCTTGTCCCTGCTGTGGTGCCCCAGCCAAGGCCTACGACACAAAGGCAGGCTCTTGGAGGCATATGAACTTCTTCCAGCATCAGGCCTACCTTCATGCCAGGGTGCCCCGTGTGGATTGTTCTGGTGGATGTGGTGTTAAGCGAATCGAAGTCCCTTGGGCTCGATCTGGTAGTGGCTTTACACTTCTTTTTGAAGCCCTGATTCTATCTTATTGTAAGGAAATGCCTGTTAACAAAGTGGGAGAATTGATGGGTGAACATGATACCCGTTT
>JBEVXT010000271.1:0-7244 GCA_040505955.1 Sedimenticola sp.
ATATTGAGAAACCTTCAATAAATATCTACCGAGGTTTGATTTCGTCAATATATTGCGCAAGTCAAAAAATTGCTTTTAACGACCAATAATATTGTCAATTCTCATGATATTGTCAATAAAATTGATCGTGTATGGGCCGCTTTACGAATTATCTTCTTCTCTCTGTATAAATCCACCTCTCCATAGGTGCACCAAGGGAGTTCCTTGTAGTTTCATGTATATTTCGGCAGGTAACTAGCTACAAATTTGACTGGGAATGCTTGTGAGGACGGGTGTGGGCAGCCATTATTGTCGTAGTAGACCGATTCTTTGTAGATGGATCTTGTCACATAGTTCTGTTGATAGGCGGTTTAGCAGGCGAAGATCTAGTTTACTTCCCGTTTCACAGAGGTGTGTACTGTCCACAATGATTTTCGTCAATATATCTTTCCATTTAGCACTTTGCCAGAGGTGTGTGCTTTGCAACTTGGCTAGTTCATTATAAATCCTCGGAATGTACTGTTTTCTAATTTCATGGAACACTGGGCATCTCGTCATCATGTGGACAATGTTTTCATCCTCGATTCGGCACATTGGACATGCTGGGTCAATTTGGTAGTAACTGAATTTGCTTTTAATAGTCTGGAGCATGTATGTACCAGTAATCAGCCTCGCACGTGTTATTCCTTTTCTCACATCGGTGACCGAAGATTCTAGCGACTCCCAGATGTGATGGGTCTTGCCAATGGCGAGCGTGGATAGATTCATTAAACACAATGATGACTTATCCGCAGCTTCTTCTTTAAATGTGTCTGTCCAATATTGGTTTACATGTTTATTTACCATTTTCTTCCATTGATACTTTTTCGGTAAGTGATTACACAGTTCATCTAACTTTGGTAGGTTATACAGTGATAATGTCTCAGAGATTCTACTGAAGAACGATTTACGATTGTCAATTTGCATTATGCTTTGTCGTTGTACTAGTTCGCGTATAGATCTGTTATCACAGTTCAGCACCAGGTATAAGAAGCTAAGCTGTCTCCGATGAATCTCCCCAGAGATTGGCAACGCACCCAGTAGAAGATGTAATGCACAAACTGCTGTACGTTGTGGCAACGATTGGAATAGACGTAGACTGTTGTGGTGAAATCGTTTAAGACTGTTCATATCAGAATTGTTTATGTATAGGACCTCCAGGCCATACAGGAGGCGCGGCAGGACATACGCTTGATAGATTCTGTACGACACCATTGGATTCAGCCCGTTGCTTCCATGTAGACCAGTATTGATTAGACTGTACATTGTCCTGCGTGCTAAACTAATGCGCTCGCCAACATTTAGTCCAGATTCACCCGCGACAGCACGTATTAAACCTAGGTGTACCGTTTGTTCACTCGCGCTGAGAGGGTTATTATTAAGTGTCCATTCTTCACTTGTTTTTACATTTGTGACTATTTTACTTTTTGACGGATGTAACGTGTACCTATGCTGCTTAGCATATCTCTGTGCAACATTCAGCTGAAGTTGTAACTCTTCTGGGTTGTCTGATAGCAAGGCCACATCATCTGCACACGTGGGACATCCCGCGTAGGTTAACCCGATATGGAGGCCGAGATGATTTTGCTCAAGTTCATATAATAGACAGTTCACGTAAACTTTGTACAGTTCGGTTGATAATATACCACCCTGGCGTACGCCTTGTTGTATTTTAAAACTGTCACTTAGGTCTCCCATCCATTTCACACGCGAGGTCAGCCCCTCGTACATGTTCTTTATGAGCAGCCAAAGGTCGGGATGTACTTTTTGTTGGTGTAGTTTGTCGAGCAGGATGGTGTGGTCCACCACATCAAACGCCTTTTGTGCATCGAGTGTCGCAAGATATATGTTAGCGGAGGTTAAGTTAGAGTTCGTATATGCCTCTGACACAAGTAGACTTGCCATTGTTGGCGAGAGACCTCTAGTGAAGCCAAATTGCATGGTGCTTTGAGATATTTTCAGTCTGTCCAACAGCACATATTCAAATACTTTGCCCAGAATCGCGGTTACCGTAATACCCCTGTAACTGTCTGTAGCTGTGGCATCTTTGCCCTTTTTCAAGACTGGTGTTAAAGTCCCGCATTTGAATGAATCTGGAACAATACGACTACGCAGGATTTCATTGTAAATGTCACATAGATACGGTAGCAGCACCGATTTCCCTACTTTGACGTGTTCGGATGAGATATTAAATTCATCTGCTGACTTCCCGGAGTTTAGTCGGTTGATAGCACGTTCCACCTCAGAGCGGGTAATGGCGTCTATCGAGGCGGGTTCAGCTGCATACAGTTCACTGATGACATCATGCCTGATATTACACAGATCGCGGAAGTCGTTGTCGTAGTCGTGATCTTTAGGTACAGCCAGATCTTCGTAATATGCTGCAAAGCACCGACGTTGTTCCTTTGGCGTGAAATAGTTATCTCCCTTGCTCGAGATGCACACAGTCCCTGACTTAACTGACTTATTCCTGCCAATTAGCCTATAAAACATTTTGGAGTTCGGGTTTGTCATTATCTGATTATAGAAGTCCTTTCTTTCTTGGCACTTATCTTGTCTAGTTTGCTGACGAAGACGTTTTTTCATGTTTTGTTTATGTTCATACAAGTCCCCACAGGTTGGTTTATCAGCACGAGCCCAGTTTACGAAGGCTAGTTTACACTCAGATTGTATAACCTTTACATTAGGCGTAAGTTTCCATCTCGGCCCTTTCAGACTGGTTTGTTTGGATGGAACGGTGACTGTAGCCGCCTGTTGTAGACATTCTATCACCCGCTGAATGCTGGATACGGGGTTTTCAGAATTTTCACTACTACTAGCGGTAAGATTCCTTTCGAGGACTGAACAGTAGGCTGATGTGTCAACTTGCTCCCATAAAAGCTTACGAGATGAGAGTTTGCTTTGAGTACTGTTATTGCGCCTTTGACGCTGGGTATATATGTTAAATGTTGCTCGAACTGGCATGTGTGCTGACAAATTCAGTGGTTCAGTGTCATAGATTTGGTAGTTATCCACACAGCTTATGCTGTTACACAGAACATAGTCAATTTGTGATCGTGACTTGCCATTATGGTGCGCGAATGTATGCTTTTTACTGTCAGATGCCACATGTAAGTTATGTTCGCGTACAAAGTTTTGTAGCAGCTTATCATGTTTGTTATATTCACGAGCTTCAAGTAGTGTCCCGTTCAAGTCACCACATAGCACAATTTTATGTGTATTACGATAATCTTCTATGATGTTATGAATAATGTCTAGACATTCTACATATTCTTCATGTGAATTTACAGATTGATTGTTGGTAGGCATGTATGTATTAATTAAACACACTTTTTCTGACATGGATAACGTGACTGCTATTACTCGTTCGTTACCTCTATCAAGTCTCTGTACGTACTTTGACCATTTACGCGGCCACAAAATTGAGACTCCGGCTCGACCACGCGGACGCTTAAATGCACTAACAGGATCACTTGTATCATAACATCGTGTATGTTTGTCCATATTTGGTAATATGTTATCAAGTTCATCTTTTTCGAACTCCCACAGAAAATGTTCCTGTATACACACTATAGCATCACCTGAATCCAGTGACTGTAGATAGGTAGCGTTAGTTTTACAGCCTTCGATATTACATGTCAGTATGTCTAATTTTTGCGAGGGAGTTCCACCAATATACTGTCCTGATCCGGTGGTATGTTTTTGAGGCCCGGAATCGACAAAAAAGAAGCCGATCGAGAGTCGCGGGGTGGTGTGCGTTTATCGCGACTGGAGCTGTGCTCAGGCGGTTTGACAACAGAGTCCTCACGTATATGTGTTACACTGTCCTGTTTCTGTGGTTCGTTTGCAGCTGCGGTTTCTGCCGCTGCATGTACCCGCACTGACGAGGGAGTGTCACTGATTGTATATGTAACGTTTTCAGACTCGGGTGTTCGACGGTCAGTAGGCGCGCTGTCCTCGACGAATATAATACTATCTTCAGCGCAGCTCAGTCCGGAACTATCGCTCGCACCTCGTTGGTTGCGGTTCATCGTAGGGCTTTTAGGTACACTATTGTCTATTGTCTGTTTATTGTTATGATTATCATGTAGGCTTATAGGTTCATTACCATGATTACGTGATTGCATATGTTCAGTTCTCGGCAATACAGGTGTATGTGTTGGATGGTTCTGGTTCTGCCTTATGTGTGGTTGAACATGCACTTGGTTAATGTGATGATGTTGTGTAGCAACATGGGGTGTCAGTCCTATGTTTTGATGGAGTGAGCCAGTACTGGTTCCATATGGTATATTAGTAAAATGCTGTGTTGGTGGTGGTGGTACTGTCATTGGGGGAGGGTAAGGAACTGAAAATGAAATGGGACCTGGTTGATAGGGTGTTGGAGCGAAGGGTGCTGGAATATGATGCCTAGGCATATATGGATATGGTATGCCCGGGTGTACCTGGTTGTAAGTTGGGGCCATGTATAACGGTGGATATGGCGAGTGATATGGGTGGGCATTACTGTGGCCTGGTTGCATAGTTCCTATATACGGGTTGTATATAGGGTGACAGTTGTTGGGTTGTTGTTGCTTCATGCCAGAGAGCGCCAACTGTGTATGCATTGCTGTGGTGATACACATATTTTGTACCATCTGATTCTCCAGAATTTGGATACGCTGTTGGAGTAGTTTCTGCTCAACACTATCCTGACAGTGGCAGTTATTTGCTAAGTTTGAGTCATGGACCCGGTTTCTATGAGGAAAAGCGTTTGGAGCTGTGCCTGGTTGGGGGTCAGCTGGGGTTGAGTGAGTGGTAGTATGAGCCTGATCTGTGCGAGGAAAAGCGTTTTGATACAAGTGTGGTGGTGGGGCAACAGGGTCAGAACGTTTAGTAGAATCTGAACGCTGATGTAGGAGATCTACTGTAGATTGTAATTGTTTTACTTTACTTTCTAAATCAAGGATGTATGTCTTTTGTGTAATGCTAGAGTCGTCTCCCTTGTTCTTAGTGGTACGAGAGACAGGCTTTTTTGTCTTAGATGAGGCAGTTACAGGTTGCGACTGACCAGATGGGTGCGGTTGATGTGTTTGGACCCCTGACTGTACAGTAGTGGTCACTAAGGGTGTATATGTAGAGTGACTACAGGTGCTATCGGTATGTAAATTAGAGGGCCTACATGTAGGTGAACTCGACTGTTTAGGGTCGGACAGGTCAACCAATGTGTTCTGAGGTGTTGGAGTGGTAGTAGTTACTGTATCAGATGTAATACTGGTGTTTGTTGTAGTAGTGGCAGGTGTGACACTAATGGTGGTAGATATGACACTGTGAGCTGAGCTAGAGGCATGTGCTGAGTTTGCTATCATTAGCTGTGGTGTGGAGGACAGTCTATCTATTTGGGTGCTGTTTGACTGATCACACTCAGCTACTGTCTTTAGTGCGGTTAGATCACTATCACCACCCCCGTTGGAATGTAACGGCCTCTGTATATCACTCTGTCGCTCGTACAACAAATTGTCGCTACAAATGTCACAGACATACGGAACATCTGGTTGTATATTGTTCGCATCTTTCATGGACAACCCGACACACGATACGTGGTACCACTCATCACATTCCTCGCAAGCAATGGTATGTTCACCTGCAACCTCATTACATCGCGGACACATATAGTCTCTATCATAGGTACCGCTTGCGGCCACACTCACATCTTGTGTAACCGTAATTTGATCAATTTCAGTTATTTTCGGAGCAATTGGTGCATTAGTTTGTTTTGTGTTATTGTCAATATGTTGATTCACTTGATCAATGACTGTAGCTACTGATAAATTAATTACTGATAGTTTTCGACAGTTCTGTTTTAATTCATCACATAGAATGCTAAATGTATCGTCCGTAAATGTGTTCAGCTGCTTGCCGTTAACCATAACCGTGGAGGTTGTATGATAAAAGTTGACTGTATATTTAAGAGTTTTTCCCATAGTACCATCCTGCCTCTTATTGTACACCTTTACTCTTTGTTCCACCTGATTATCATCCTGATCGCGACCTTGTTCATGAAACACTGCCAACTGATTGTCTCTAAATGCTCAAGGATGAAATGTTTACTAAATTCATAGGCGGCTGTGCTAAATATCACCACAAGGTTATTTCCTTTCAGTTCATACTGCACGTCAACCGAGTCGCAGGATAACTGTTTTTTCAGCAAAGCTCGCGATTTATTCAGCGTATATGGTTTGGACACCGCCTGCTCCCGAGCAGACACACGTCTGGTTCGCATAGATGTCGGAACAAGCTGATTATTGTCTTTAACTGTAGCCATGATCACACAGGTGGATATACGCAGAGATATCAGCGATAATTAAGCGCAGTATGATGAATTAAAATATTATCAATATCAGTTTATAATTTTTAAAACACAACTCAGTTCCGTATAAATTTGTGTAATAAAATTGTCTAGACAACCGACAGTTCCATAAAACTATTAAAATGAGGCGCGCGAGCTCATGTAGTTATTATATTACAGTTTATTCAATAAATCACTTTGTAAAAATATAGTTTGACTAAAACGTAAAGCTTCACATCAGTTTATGTAAACACCGAAACAGTTCAGAGTTCTTCGCCAGAACTCGTTTAAAATTGTAGTTAAGACATAAAACTTCACTTCAGTTTATGCGGTTTTCAGGTTGTTTATCAATATCACAGATTTTAATTCTGCTCTAGCTGGTAATTGTTAAAACATTCAACGTAGGTTTTAAAATATAACACAAGTTCCCAACATCACAGTTTATTCATGGCATAGACGATGGCATGTTGTAACCCTTGGATCATTGACGAAATTCAGATGTTGGTTGGTATTTGGGGGAATTCCACTGGTCTTCAAACTGTTCCGCCGGCATTCAAAATGTCCGATACGACCGTAATGGCTGCCAATACACGTGATCTCACTGGCGGCAAACCCCGCAAATTTTATTCGTTATTTACAACAAGCATGCAAATTTCTGACACAAAGTTCTAGTCTAGTGGTTATATACACAGTTTGTGAGCATGCTAAACATTGTTTCTAGCTAAAATGTGTTAATAAAACTTAGAAATTCATAAAATCTTTCGCCCTTTCAAATTTGCTTCCATTCGCTCAGCCGGACTTGATTCGTGTGAAAATGACGAACCGCTAAACCAATGAGAACATACCATTTTGATCATGTGATAAAATGACGAACCACAATTGGTGGAAATCGGATTGTGTA
>JBEVXT010000272.1:0-15246 GCA_040505955.1 Sedimenticola sp.
TTTCTCATCTTGGCGATAGTCTCGGTTTCCGATGGTTCACTTTTCTCATCCCCGCAGGAAAGCGAAACTCTCAATCACTCAAGTGAGTAGTGTCACCCCTACCTGAACAGGGTGACTTGTGATGTGGAAAAACACTGTTGCCGGGCGATCTCCTCCCTCTTATTGAGAGGCGCCTGGGACGTAACTATTCAGCTACGCCTATTTACAAGGGTATTTTGGCAGGGGTCGGAGGAATACAGGCTCAATAATTAGGTATAGCTGAATAGTTACCCCCGAAACTTTGTCTGTTATTTATCATTTGTGAAATTTTGTTGTGAGAAATACTGAAAATGCTTAGAAAAATCATATTGCCTACCATGCTCTTCATCCTCGCCTATGGATTTTGGATTAGCCCTGATTTCAAAGAGATCTCAGCAGGTGTCGCCATCTTTCTATTTGGCATGTTCTCCCTTGAAGAGGGATTTAGGGCATTTACCGGCGGCACTCTTGAGAAAATCCTGCGCAAAAGTACCGACCGTATGTGGAAAAGTCTGAGCTTTGGCTTCACTGCGGCGACCGTGATGCAATCCAGCTCCCTGGTATCCGTAATTACTATCTCATTTTTGAGTGCTGGCCTTATCGGTCTGGTGGAAGGAATGGGTATTATTTTTGGCGCCAATGTCGGCACCACCACTGGTGCCTGGTTGATTGCCGGCTTTGGTCTAAAGGTAAAAATATCCGCCTATGCCATGCCGATGCTGGTATTTGGCGTCGTCCTGATCTTCCAGAAATCAAAATCCCTGAAAGGATTTGGCTATATTCTGGCGGGGCTTGGCTTCCTTTTTCTTGGTATTCACCACATGAAGGAGGGCTTCGAAGCATTCCAGAATCAAATCAGCCTGACTGACTATGCGATGGAAGGTTTTGCCGGTGTACTGGTCTTTACTCTTATAGGCATCATTGCCACCATTATCATGCAGTCAAGCCATGCCACACTGGTACTGATCATTACCGCGCTCTCGGTGCAACAAGTGACCTATGACAACGCCCTCGCCCTGGCCATAGGCGCCAACGTTGGTACAACGATTACTGCAGTAATTGGATCACTTACATCCAACACCGAAGGCAAGCGACTCGCCTTGGCAGATGTACTCTTCAAAGTGGCAGCCGGAATCGTGTTTATGCTCTTGATGAACCAGATTATCGGACTGGTTGATATAATTGCTTCCTTCATCGGTCTGGCGGAAGATGACTACACACTCAAACTTGCCGTTTTCCACACTATATTCAATGTAGCTGGCGTCGTTATCATGGTGCCGTTTGTTAATCAGCTTGTTCAGCTGGTGACGAATGTGATGCCGGAAAGAAAAACACCCCTCGCAGAACCAAAATATCTAAACCAATCGGCGCTGGAACTCCCGGACACGGCAATAGAGGCTGTACGTAAAGAAGCGATCCACCTTTATGAAAATGCCTTTGCTATTATTGCTCACGGTCTTAGTTTGCATCGCCACGACATTCTTTCACAAAGCGATCTAAAAACAGTCGTCTCGAAAAGTAACAAGGTTATTGCTATTGATATCGACGATCAATACAACCTGAACGTAAAGGATCTCTACAGCGATATCATTACCTATATAAGCCAGGCCCAAATGGTGTTGATGCCAGATCAAAATGATGAGCTTTTTGTGCTGCGTGCTGCCTGCCGTGATATTGTTGAAGCGATAAAAGATACCAAACACCTGCACAAAAACATGGCGAAATATATTCAGTCAGACAATGAATATATTCGTGCAGAATACAATAAGATTCGCACCCACATGGGTTCTGTTTTACGCCAGGTTTCGATTGTACAGGAGAGCCAGGATGACCCCACCGCCATCTTCTCGCTCGATTCCATTAAACTGGAGATGGTGAAAAATGACATCACCACCAACGGCAAGCTTGAAGAGCTGATTCGTGATGGACACATCTCCGCTCAGATGGCCACATCATTGATGAATGATTCGGCATATGTCCACGATGTAACAAAAAACCTGGTGCAAATGGGTGAAGCACTATTTGCTACCGGTGACCAGGTGATGAAGGAAGTTGAACGTTCCATCACCCTTGATGAAAACGAAGTTGATGAAATCATGCGAATGGAAGAGGGCGAGGCATAATCATTTAGATGGAATAAAACCACCCACCGGCTAAAGCCGGTGGGTTTGGATCGCGTACTTAAAATCAGGATACGTGCCAGCTAAACGACATGTCTAATTGGGCTTCACGCTGAATAAATAACAGTGCCTAATCAAAACAAGTAGACCTGCTCAGGTTTCTCCAGCTTGCCGGTTCACATTCACAACTACGCCTCAGAGATCAGATCCACCAGATCACCTACCGATAGACGGACATTGGCATCCGTCCCTTCAAGCAAACCATCGGCAAGATTGCGCTTGTGGGCGTGGAGGGCGACGATTTTCTCTTCGATGGTGCCTTTGACCACCAGGCGATAGATGGTGACCGGGCGGGTCTGACCCATACGATGGGCACGGTCAGAGGCCTGATCCTCAACCGCCGGATTCCACCAGGGATCCATGTGGATGACATAGTCGGCTGCAGTCAGGTTGAGCCCTGAGCCACCCGCCTTGAGGCTGATGAGAAAGAGTTCTCCCTCACCCCGCTGAAAGGCGTCAACCGCCTCCTTGCGTTTTTTGACGCTGGTCGATCCATCCAGGTACTGGTAGTCGATTCCCTGTTGATCGAGATACTCACGAATCAAGGAGAGATGGCCGACAAACTGGCTGAAGACGAGGGCGTGGTGGTGGTTTTCCCGCAGTTCTTCGAGGATCTCGACAAAGGCACGCAGCTTGGCGCTGCCGACGGGGGAGTTTTCAGCCACCAGACGGGGGTGGCATGCCGCTTGGCGCAGGCGGGTAATTTCAGTAAGTACCTTGAAGCGCTGTTGTCCGGGGTGTTCCGGTAGCTCGGCGATTCGCGCCATTGCCCGGCGGCGTAGCGCCTCGTAGAAGCTGCTCTCCTCGTTATTGAATTCCACGTAGTGGGTGATCTCGGTTCGTGGAGGGAGTTCGGTCAAGACTTCACGCTTAAGCCGACGCAGAATGAAAGGGCGAATCAGGGACTTCAACCTGTGTTTTGCCTGTTCATCCTGGTGCAGCTCTATCGGGTTGGCAAAGCGTTCATTGAAGCGCTCCTGAGAACCCAGCAGCCCGGGATTGATGAAGCGGAAGAGGTTCCACAGCTCACCCAGGTGGTTTTCGATGGGGGTGCCAGTGGTGATGATACGACAGGCCCCCTGCAGTGACATCATCGCCTTTGAACGTTTGGTATTGCTGTTCTTGAAGGCTTGCGCCTCGTCGGCCACGATAGTCTGCCACTCCCTCTCTTTAATCCGTTCAATCTCGCTCTGCAGCAGCCCATAGCTGCAGATAACGAGATCGTAGGGGCCTGCGGAATCGAGCATCTGCTGCCGCTCTTCGTCACCGAATCGCTGTGGACGCAGGGTAGGAGCAAAGCGTTGTGCCTCCTCGATCCAGTTGCTGCAGACCGAGGTGGGTGCCACCACCAGAGCGGGCCCTCCAGGGGCTCGTTGTACAATAAGGGCGAGCGCCTGTAACGTCTTGCCCAGCCCCATATCATCGGCCAGACAGGCCCCCGCACCCCAGTGAGCAAGGCGGGTCAGCCAGCAGAAACCATCCATCTGATAATCACGCAGTTCAGCCTGCAAGGTGTCGGGTAGCTCGGGTTGCAAGGATTCCGCCTCGCGCAGCCGCGCAAGCTGCTCCTGCCAGGGTTTACCACCCGTGACCACCATCCCTTCCGTTACCTCTTCCACCACAGCCGTCGCCAGTGGATGGATTTTACCCTTGTCGCGGATGGCATGGAGCGTATCGAGCTGCTGCCGCAGTTGTCGGCTCAGGGTGAGGATGCGGCCATCATCGAGACGCAGAAAACGGCCTGGTGCCTGCTGCAGCAGACTCAGCAGCTTCTCCATCTCAATCACCTGGCCTTCATCAATCTGTAATTCGCCATTGAGTCCAAACCAATCGCGCTGTTTGCGCATTCTGATTTGCATCTGGCCACCGGTAATTTCATGGCTCAGTGTGACCTTCTTCCCCTCTGGCCAGGCCACTACGATCTCATCCCCCATCTCCTGTAAGATGAGTAGTACCTCCAGTGCCTGTTCCGGATCATCCAGCGTCCATTTCCACGGATCTTCTCCTGCCAATAGCGGAAGCTGGTCGATCAGGTGCGTGGCTTGCTCAACCTCTTTTTTCAAATCACGCCTGGTCTTGCGTGATTGACCCTCAATCTCACCAAACAGCGCCGCCCGTCCCTCTCCCGGATGGAAGGTTGGCCCCTTTTCACCCAGCGGCTTGTAGTGGAGTGAGAGCTGAAATCCCATCTCAACCCTCAACTCACCCGCCGTTGTGATGGGATGCAGGTGAAAGTGGGGGGTGGTGTCGGCTGCAATCTCCTCTGCATCACCCGCCGACCCACCACCAATATCAGAGTGAATCATTACCAGCGGCGCCATCGACGTGAGCGAGCTCAAGATCTGCTCTTTTGCCGAGAGAGGCGCAACCAACCCCTTTTGAGTGAGGATTTGTGCGATTTCGAGTTGGCTGTCGCTGAACTTTGTCATCTGCAGAAGGTGCCGCTCTGCCCAGTGGCAGAAAAAATCATGTGCCAGGTCAAAGATGGATTCCGGGTAGGGGAACAGCTCTATTTTTATCGTCGCTTCTTTCTTGTCTTCAACCACCTCAATCCGTGGGGACACCTCTTTTAGCGTGACCGTTTGCCGGTCTCGTCCATCCATATCGGCACGGTAGAGGTGGGGGTGGCCTATGGCGGCGCATAGCGCCTGCTCTCCCATCAACTGATATGTACTCTCGATATAGTAGCCGTATTTGTACGCCTGCCTCACATCAATAGCAGCGCAGATCTTCAGGTCAGCGGAGGTCAGATAGCTAAAACTATCCAGCTCTTCATGCAGCCGTCTAATCGCCACCTTACGCCCTTTCGACCAGACCCCCTTCTTGGATCGCTTCTGCTCTCGTGGCTCAAGTGACGCAAAGTGACTTTCACCCCCAACCCACCAGACCATCCGGTGGTCAGCCCCCAGCTGACCCTCACTCGCTGTATCACCACGGACACCGTAGTGCCGCGTGATCAGATTCAGAGCTGCCAGATTCTCTTCCCAATTGGATTTTACCTGGTAGAGCTCGGCCAGCTCACTCTCCGAACCGATTGGACTTAGGTAGTCAATCTCACCAGCATCGATGCCAAGCATCTCCAACAGGGCTGTCACCTTACCGGCATACCAGTAGAGACCGGTACTCAAGGCGTTATCCGCGTGTCGAAACAGACGGCGGATCTGTTTGTCACCGGGCCTTCCACCCAACCAGAAGATCACTAATCCCTGAAAGAGATCAGCCCAGGGATCAACTCTCATGAGTTCGTGTGTCAACCATGGGCTCTGGGTCAGCTCAATGGTTCCACTGTCGACCCGTGCAAAGTCAGCCAGTATTCGCAGCACCGAGGAAAAATGAAGATCATCATGCTGTTTTTCAAGGTAAATTGCATCAGTGAACAGACGATCAATGAGGTATTTTGTTTGCCTCTGCTGGATCAGCGCCAGGGCAAAGAAGAGTACGGGAATGCCCGGAATCATGACATTGCGCCTGCCCGTCTCCTTGCGCAACAGCTTCAGCGCCTCCTCATACTGTTCAATAGTCCGTTCCTTTTCGCCCTTCAGAAAAGCCAATGAACTACGCAGTGCCATACCCTGGGCGGATGGATCACCCAGCAACCACTCTTCCATCACCCGCAGATGCTCAGCATCATTCAATCGATCAAGGAGGGTAAATTCAATTTCAGTATGGATCACTTTCCAATGCTCTGGTGTCGGCTTACAGTCTGCCAGACTCCCATCATACTCAACGCGCTCAAATACTTCTGATAGAACCCCCTCTAGAACCTCATCACGCCAATGGTAGTAGAGTGTGGCAACCTGCGGATCAAAACAGAACGCCCCCTTTAGCAGTACCGACGTCAGCCGACGAGGATCATCTTCTGCCATAAGAGCCAGAGAGGTTTGAATATCATTGTCGCTGTAGCGTATGACAAAAGTGTCTATCGCCTCCCCGAGGTTCTCATCACCTATTGTCATACAACGCTACCCGCACCTGCATTAATCTGCCCCACTCTCACTCCTCCCCTCTCAAAACATACCCAACTTTGCGCAGGCTGTTTCGAAAACTACTCAATGACTTTTCCGCCACAATCACCCGTTTGCCCCCGGCATAAAAGCACTGCTTACCGGTTTCGGTGGACTCCACTATGAGTCTTGCCAGTGATTCACTGGCACACTCGATGATCCTTGCGCCGCCGCCATCCCTGACCGTCGTTGTTCGTGTTGTAAGATCATCAAGAAAATCCTCTACCTCTACCGTCAGCTTAAACCCCGTCTGCTGCCGCAGCAGATTGACCAGATCTTCCAACACACCGCCCTGTTCGATGGCTGATAGGGCGCGCACAAGATCAAGCCGAAGATGCTCCTTCGTGATCGTTGCATACTGCTCCAGCAATATCCGCTCGTGGGGTTCAGGTGTACGTAACAGGAGAAACTCCAATTCATCGGATGCACGCAGCAACGGCGGCATTTTCGGCATTTCCAGTCGATACTCATCCGCCATACCCAGGCAATAAGCGCCCAGCGCATTGAGACGAAACCAACCCAGGCCGTCATATCGGCTCAGGTAGCCATACTCATCCGCCCCCCAATTTCCATGATAATCTGAACGGATACCGTGGGGGGCGCAGTAGGCTACATCGATCATCCCCAACGTAGCCAGATATTCGAACAGGTAGGCCATCGTATAGCGTCCCTGCAAGAGGGGAAAATCATGGTATCCACCGTACCCCAGGGCACCGTACTCTACATCAACCAGATAGAGGGCCCATGGGTTCAGGGTAACCTCGAACTGCTCGCCGCTGCTCTGAATATAGCGAAACCACTCGTCGATCTGGATCCACTCTCCTATTGGGCCACTGTGTAGCTGAAACCCCAAAGCATCTCTCCTCTCATCCGGGTGGGTCATCTGTGAACCCTTGTGCCCCCTGCCGCGGCGTGTCTGTCCCTTGATGCGATTGATGCGACGAAACTCATCGATCTTCCCTTTATCTCTCCAGTACCGATAGAGTTCAGCAATCGCCTCTTCAAATAGAATCTTGCGTTGTAGCACCTTTTTCCCTTTAGTGGAGAGCTGAAGTTTGCTGCCTGCACGTTTCGCCAATCCTCCACTCTGAAGCAGCAAGGGCCAGGCATAGGCACGTATCGGTGAGAGTTTGTCCTTGTAGACGTCTTGTTGATCTTCATCCTCTTCAGTGAAGAAATCCCCCTCATAAAGCTCCGCCGAAATCCTCTTCATGCTGGCGGTGGAGGCGATAAGGGTTTTTTCGCTGACACTGATTTTCCCCTGATCAATCAACCGGAGCACGGTATAGAGATCCTGGTTGGCCACCGACTCCATATTGCGTCGATAGAGCGGTAACCCGCTGTTGTCATCCTTCCCTCCGACGGATGCAGGGAGCGCATCTTCTGCAGTTATCGCAACACGATCCTCTTGCGGTTTGGGTAACTGGTTTTTCAGTCGCGCCTGCAGCTCGGTTGGGATGCTCTGCTGATAGAAAATCAGACTGATCAGGCTCCTGACTTGCTGTGGTTTAGGCTGCTGATAGTGGTGGCGACCATAGCCTGACTGCTTTTGCAGATAGCCTATCGGGATCGATCCATAACGTGCCAGAAGCCGCGCCTGATCGACACGACCAGACTGGTTGTGAGCCACCTCAGCTACCATCGATCTCTCCTCTTCGGTCATCCGGCCGAGCAGAAAGTTTAGCCCCGTAGAGAGTAGATAGCTGCGAAGATACTCCACTCGATCACCCTTCCGTTTCGGGCAATCCCTCGTGGACACATCCAATAGACGGATCCTCTTCTGCAGTTCATCGCTATTCTCGTTATTCAGTGCTTCCAACAGATCCATATCACTTTTCTCTCTTCCACTATCGGATGGTTAGGTGTACTGCGCTCCATAAGCTACTTGCCGACGGCACATCACTTAAGGGCGGGGTGAAAATAGAAAACGGAACACACGACCGCATGGATGTAGTGGTGAGTTCCGTTTTATTGCTTCCTGATAACCGCTATTTTAACTATTCAGCACCGCAAAGAAATCGCTTGTAACTGTTCAGATTGCCCCTGAAATTCGTCTAGGGTGCGGGGTCGGAGTCGATTGCGTCGTAAACCGGTGGTAATCACCAACAATCTTAACGCAATCGACTCCGACCCCTGAGAAAGTAACCCATAAAACAGATACCACTGAATAGTTACCATTTTTCAACGCAGAAATGGCGGATTTCAGATGTGAGCTGAATAGTTACCCGCTATTTGACGAAAAATGAGTTCTGTATCGGCGTAACGGTTTTCGTCTCAACACCCAGCGCCTGGGCGGCATGAAGCGGCCAGAAGGGATCACGCAGCATCTGGCGTGCCAGCAGTGTGATATCCGCCCCACCCTCAGCGATAATTTTTTCCGCCTGTGCAGGATCGGTTATCTCACCTACCGCCATGGTCATGATCCCGGCTTCTCTCTTCAGCTTGGCGCACAAACCGACCTGTTCCGAAATGCGGCTGCCGATCGAGGCCCTGGCAGAGGGGGTCGCACCGCCTGCGCTGCAATCAACGATATCGACGCCCTGCTCCTTCAGCCATTTGGCCATCTGAATATTATCTTCCACACCCAGGCCCGCTTCGTCCCAGTCAGAGATAGAGATACGAACAGCTAACGGCAGGTTCTCCGGCCAGACCCGGCGCACTTTTGCTGTGGTCTCCAGCAACATGCGGGCGCGGTTTTCAATGCTGCCGCCATACTCATCGGTACGTTTATTGACCAGGGGGGTGAAAAAACTGTGCAACAGATAACCGTGTGCGGCATGGATTTCGAGCAGTTTATAGCCCGCAGCCAGCGCCCGCTCCGCAGCGGCGACAAAAGCATCTTGCAGTTCGGCTATATCGTCCGTACTCATCATTTTCGGAGTTTTCCACAAGCGGGTGCCACTATCATCAAAGGGCGTGTCACAGGGCCCAATAACGTCATACCCCCCTTCGCTGTTTTTAATCTGCTCACCACCCTCCCAGGGGCGTGCAGCACTGCCCTTGCGGCCTGCATGAGCTATCTGGATACCCGGTACGGCGCCCTGCTCTTCCAGAAAGCGGGTGATCGGAATCAGCGCTTCCACCTGCTCATCATTCCAGATGCCGAGGCATTGGTTACTTATCCGGCCCTCGGGCCGAACTGCGGTTGCTTCCGAGATTATCAGGCCCGCTCCCCCGACAGCACGCGCGCCCAAGTGAACCAGATGCCAGTGATTTGCCACTCCATCGACCGCGCTGTATTGACACATTGGGCCGACACCTATTCGGTTTTTGAAAGTGATACCTTTAATTTTCAGCGGAGTGAACAGTGATGACATAGCGGTTTCCTAAAGTGGACTCAGTGCCATGAATAGTAATATGCAGACAGCAGAGAGCACAATGGCAGGAGGAGTGCCTTTACCAGTTGTAGATAACCCCAAGTGAGGCGTCACCATCCTCTTCAAGCAGCAGCTTTACATCGGTAGAGTCAAATTTTTTCTGCATAAAAATCTGGGGTTTGACAATAGAAACTCCCATGTCGACGGAGCCGACACTGGTCTTATAACCGAGGTCATATCTGGTGGATCTTTTGTAGGAGCTTTTGGGGTATTTCTGAACACCCAAAGTGCCACTCTTCATGCTCTCGTGGGCCTTGTGCTCACCCTGCTCATCAACAGTGAAGGTCGGTAGAGGAACGGATGTATCGGCCACGGCAGGGCTATCGCCATCGCCGACCGGCTGAGCGTTCCCGGCCGTACCGTAACCATCTGCCATTGACTCATCCATACGGATATCAACACCGTCAACCGGGGGCGGAATGGGGGGTGGGGGGGGTGATATGGATGCCTGGGGCGGCGCCTGATTCGACTTCAGAGAGACAGTCAGCAGATGACGATCCTCCCCTGCCTTGTTCATCACTAATGCGGGCTGCCTAATTTCATTCTCCAGATCAAATACCAGTCTCAGGCGTCCATCACTCTGAGTACCGTACCTGATCCTCTTCAGTGGCGGCTGTTGCAACTGCAGGTGGTTGAGGTTTTCTCCTACAACTGCAGTCTCCAGGTCAATAACCAGCCGATGGGGATTATCCAGGGTAAAGTGGTGATAACCGCTCTCCCCCTGCAGATGGAAGGTGATCTTCAGCTCATCACCACTGCGGGTTGAATCCACATGGCTGATCTCAGCTGTCAGCCCAGGCGGCCTCCACAACAGCGCAGCCGATGCCAGAACAGCGAGGAGGGCCATCCTTGTGGATCTGTGCTGTAGTCGAATAAGCGTCATCAGATAAGAGACAAGCCTGGTTGTAGAAAAGTCATCCTGTCTTCCTCCTTCACAGCTGCGGTATAGCTGTTCAATCCGCAGCCTGTGGACTGGCCGAGTCAGTCGGCAAATACAAATCACCGACGGCCATCGATACACTATAGCAATATATGGGGTAACTATTCAGCTCACCCCTGAAATCCGCCACTTCTGGGTTAAAAAATAATCATTTACACACATAAACTCACATTTTGTGCCTTTTTATCCTTAAACCGGCTCTGTAGCAAAATCCTGAAAACCACAGTTCTGGTGGAACAGAGGTGTTGTAGGAGCGAACTTGTTCGCGATGGACTACAAAACGTGCTCCTCGCGAACAAGTTCACTCCTACGCCTAAGTTCCAGATTACCGTGCTGAATAGCTACAGGGGCACATCCATAACATCCACCACCCGCGCCCCTGTAATGTCGCACAGGCGTTCAAATGTAACCGGCACCCCCGAGGCATCATTGCCTGCAGCGGGATAGATCACCTCATACTCAGACAGTCCCCGATCAATCAGCAGCTCCGCCCCTTCAACGCCAAAGGGGCAGACTCCACCAGGCTTGAAACCGGTAACCCGCTCTGTCTCATCGACGCGAGCCATACGAATCTTGGTGCCGGTCTCCTGCTTCGCTTTTTTACTACAGATACGTCTGTCCCCTGGACAGATAGCCAGATAGAAGATGCCATTCTTACCTTTTAGCAGCATTGATTTGGCAATCTGCCCGACGGCAACACCAATACGCTCAGCTGCCAGCAGAGAGGTAGGAGTACTGCCAGGCTCAAACTCCAGGGCTGTTAATCCATGGTCATCCAATATTTGCTGTACTTTTCCGGGGATCATTATTCCGTCCTAACTCAAAATAGGGCATCGCGCCAAACCAGATTACAGGATACTGTGGCTTCATAGAATTGCAATCCATAGAGAATGATTAAGATGGTGGGAAATTGAGTATTTTTTCAGGCAAATCCAACCATCTATTGTTTTCATAGCACCTAATGGACTTTTTCTTAAATATGTCAGAAACTTTATAACCAACTGAAACAAGAGTAACTATTCAGCACGGTAATCCAGAACTCAGGCGTAGGAGCGAACTTGTTCGCGAAGAGCACGTTTCGTAGTCCGTCACGAACAAGTTCGCTCCTACAATACCTCGGTTCCACCATGACTGTGGTTTTCAGGATTTTGGTACAAAGCCTGTTTAAGGATAAAAAGGCACAAAATGCAAGTTTATGTGTGTAAATGATCATTTTTTAACGCAGAAATGGCGGCTTTTAGGGATGAGCTGAATAGTTACGAACAAGGTAACTATTCAGCACCGCAAAGAAATCTCCAGTAACTGTTCAGATTGCCCCTGAATAGTTACCGAACAAGATACATTAACTCCAGTCAGAGTAGACCAATGCAAGTTTCAGCGAATACGGCAAAATACAGCCTTGGCGAAGAGATCGCCCATACCATCACCCATGGCTTGGGAGCACTGTTGAGTATTGCCGGATTGGCGATACTTGTGGCCTTCTCAGCACTTTATGGTGATGCCTGGCATATCACCAGTTGCAGCATTTATGGGGGAACGCTGATTCTTCTGTATACCGCTTCGACCCTCTATCACGGCATTCCCTTACCCAAGGCAAAACGGATCCTGCGCCAAATTGATCATGCCGCCATTTTTATTCTTATTGCTGGCACCTATACTCCTTTCACGCTAGTCAGTCTGCGGGGATCCTGGGGATGGACGCTGTTTGGCCTGGTCTGGGCAATTGCGATTGCAGGCGTTGTACTGGAACTGATCATAAAGCAGCGCTACCGCCGCCTCTCCATCAGCCTCTACCTTGGATTGGGTTGGCTGGTGGTGATTGCCATTGAACCTATGCTATCAACGGTGGCTACCGGCGGTCTGGTTCTTCTACTGATCGGCGGCCTCTTTTACTCCCTGGGTGTGATCTTCTATGTATGGAAATCACTGGCCTATCATCATGCCGTCTGGCATCTGTTTGTTTTGGCTGGCAGTACATCCCATTTCTTTGCCGTACTCTTCTATGTGATACCCAGTAGTAATTAAGCTACTATAATGATTTTATAGACTTTTTAGGGGGGGTATTAGAGTCAGACCAGACACGTCTGCAACACTTGCTCATCACAGGTGTACTATAATTTCTGTCAGGCTTTCGACTCTACTTACGGATAGCACTGCGCCTGACCGATATGGATACCGACCGTACCAACGCAACACCGCAACGCTCGAGTAGGCGACGCATTCAGCGTTACGCTTGGCTACTGACCATCTTCTGGACGCTGGTGGTAGGAATCTCCATGGGCTGGGCGTTACAGGAGGAAGAGCGCCGATTTCTCGAAATCGCCCGCGCCCAGGCCCGTGTCGCTTTCGAGAAAGATCTGCTATTTCGCCGCTGGAACGCCTCCCACGGCGGTGTTTATGTCCCGATTACCGAGGATACCCAACCCAATCCTCACCTGGAAGTGGCGGAACAGAATATCGAAACACCCTCAGGCCGGAAGCTAACCCTGATAAATCCCGCCTATATGACGCGCCAAGTGCATGAACTGCAGGAGCATACGCTTGGCTTTCGTGGACACATCACCAGCACCAAACCAATCCGCCCTGAAAACAGACCCGACACATGGGAGGAGAGAGCGCTAATCGCCTTCGAACGAGGTGATGAAGAGATAAGTTCGCTCGAAACTATCAGTGGCAAGCGTTACATGCGCCTGATGCGCCCCCTGCTGACAGAGACACCCTGCCTCAAATGCCATGAAAAACAGGGTTATGAAGAGGGGGACATCAGGGGTGGGATCAGCGTATCCATACCAGTGGATCGCTTACTGGAGATCTCAGAAAGAGACCAGAAATCACTGATTACCGGTCACGCCCTGTTTTGGATTCTGGGATTAGTCGGCATAAGAGTGGGTGCTTCCCGCATTATCGGGGCAGTCACTAAACTGCACCTGTCTGAAGCTGCCCTGGAGGAGAAAAGCGCCTATCTGGATAGCATTCTCTACTCATCCACCGATATGGCAATCGTCGCCACCAATCCCGATTTCCGCATCGACTACTACAACGCCGCTGCCGAAAAGCTCTTTGGTTATATAAGAGCTGGCGT
This sequence comes from Sedimenticola sp., assembly GCA_040505955.1. Lineage (GTDB taxonomy): Bacteria > Pseudomonadota > Gammaproteobacteria > Chromatiales > Chromatiaceae > Vondammii. Next base: position 13,602 of record JBEVXT010000272.1, read on the forward strand.
GCTTGGCAAACAGGTAGCTCAGTTACCGCAAAGCTGTGCTGATATTTTTCGCTTTGAGCAGGCCAGCCACAAAATCACTCTGAGAGGTGACTATGTTTATACCCTGGAACTCTCCGGCAAGAAAAACACTCGCACCGCCGAAGTGCGTATCTCCGGCATCAAAACCCAGGATGAAGAGCTGATCGGTTTTGTGCTGCTGGCACGCGATATCACTCAACGTCTGAAGGCCACTGCCATCATAGAGCATCAGGCACACTATGATCCGTTGACCGACCTGCCCAACCGACGCACCTTTACAGAACGGCTGGCACAGGCAGATGCACACGCCAAGCGCCATGGGCACCATGGAGCGCTGCTGTTTATTGATCTTGACCGTTTTAAAGAGATAAACGACAACCACGGTCACGCGGTGGGTGATGAACTGCTAAAGCGGGTGGCGGGCAGACTAAAGGCAACACTGCGCACCGACGACTCAGGGGCACGTCTCAGTGGCGATGAGTTTGTGGTGCTGCTGGAAGAGCTCGCAGAGGGGCCACTCTCCCCAGTAGAGCAAGCCACCCAGGTGGCAAAAAAGATCCATACCGCACTCTGTGAACCTTACGAAATTGATGGACTGACCCTCTCGGTCACCATCAGTACCGGCGTCACAATCTACCCGAATGGTCAAATGACACCTTCCGATATTATCAAACAGGCCGACAGCGCCATGTATCAAGCAAAGGAGGACGGCCGCAATACAATCCGGTTCTTCGATGCCAATAAAGAATCAAAATAACCGGGTAGCTAATTTTTCCTTCGAGTCGAGGAATCATGTAATGATATGATTTCAGGACAAACGGGAGTTCAAGTCCTTATTTACACAAATACGATTTAGTGATGGCTGTCCTGTTGCCGCGTTATCTTCTGGACGCTGGTGGTAGGAATCTCCGTGGGCTGGGCGTTACAGGAGGAAGAGCGTAGAAAAGACAGAAAAGACAGAAAAGACAAGACACCCATCACTTACACAAACACGATTTAGTGATGGCTGTCCTGTTGCTGCCGCTGCCTGCTGGGCCCGCCAAAAAGAAACATATTTATTGCTTTTCACGACTTTACGCAACCAAATCCTGAAAAGCAATCTATTTATTGCCTTTCTCATAAATAGCAACTAATATATTTCTATTGGGGATAGAGCAACATATATGTTTTATTATGAAGTCACTATTGGATCAACTCAAAAACCGCCGGGTACAGCTGGGGCTGAAGCAGCACGATATGCTGCTGCGCGTCGGTATATCGCGTCAGCAATACCAGCGCCTGGAATCCAAAGGGAATCCCAGGTTGGATACCCTGGAACTCATTGCCAAAGGTCTGAACAGCGAAATCCTGCTGATCCCTAAGGAGAAACTACACGCTGTAAAGGCGATCCTGGAAGGCGAGGCCGTCGATATTCGACAGGCAAAAGCATCCCGTACCGAAGAGAAAAAGCGCTTATCTGATGACCCCTGGAAAGGCATGTTAGGGGATGACGAATGAGCACGGTGAGCACAGATAGCAGCGATGAAGTAAACGTCCTTAAGCTTACACTGCATAGCCGATTGGTCGGCTATCTGGCGGGTTTTAAAAATGGCCGCAATGTCCTGAGATTTGCCGAGGAATTTACTGG
>JBEVXT010000273.1:0-17683 GCA_040505955.1 Sedimenticola sp.
CGGTATCTCTTAGCCATTTTCATCTACCTCCGAAAACTGCCCGATGCTGATCAACTCGGCCAACTGCCTGTCCGATAAACTAAAGACATGGATCGCTGCCTTCTTAAACAGGGCTTCTTCATCATCGTCAATATTGCCCCGGTCGCTCTTGGCAAAACCATAAACGAAGAAAGCACGATCCGCTGTACGATACAGTATGATGGTACGAAAACCTCCTGACTTACCTTGCCCTTGTCTTGCCACACGCTGCTTAAGCACTCCTCCGCCCAAGTTGGCGTCAACCAAGCCCTTCTCTGCACGTTCGACAGCTTCAAGCAAAGCCTTGTCAGAGATGCGTTGCTTCCGAGCGAATCGCTCGAACCATGCGTTTTTGAATACCCTCACAAGGTAGCCCTGTCTCTCACCCAACCAACACTATCATACATAGCATGACACATAAACCTGTCTGATCGGGGTACTCCTGATGAATCATACTACCGGCACCACCAGTAAAGATTAGTTTGGCCTCAGGATACCGCTTCGCCAGGGCCATAAACATCAGATCGCGCTCCGCTGCTCCGCCAACACCTACCTGATCCCATAGCAGTGTACCCAGGGGGTCTTCTGCACCGCTCAGCACAATAATCCCATCTACATCACCCAACTCAGGATTAGCCGGATATCTACTCTCTAATGGATAGAGCAACCACCCCCCCACCGGAAAAAACCCTATCACCAGCAACACAGCCAATAACGAACCCAACAACCGTCGAGCCCAAACCATTTTCCCAAGCCAGAAAAACAAAAAGCCTACTCCGAACCAGATCAGGAGTAGGCTGTCAGGCGACACAAACAACCAGATCAGTTTAGAAAACCAATAAAAGAGGTTATCCATCAGATACCACTAAATTGCACACTGCAGTACCTCAATAATGCTAAAAACATAGGTCTAACCTAGTCAGGCCGCTACCATCCCCGCGACTTTTTGAATTACCGAACAGGGTACCTACGACCACAAGACGAATGACAATCATTATCATCAATCCTTTCCGTGCCTTCCGCGTGTTTCCGTGGCTAATAACGGTTGGTCTGATGCTCCTGCAAATCACGTGCCCCGCCTTGAAGCGTAACGCCAGCCATACAAGCGGTGCATACGCAATCACCACACCCAGCAAACCATCCAGCCACCCCATCGCTACCAATACAGCTAACGGCATTAACCAGAACAGGTTGATAGCTCCGTAGGCGAGGGAAACCGGCTGATGGGCGCCATACTTACGCGAGGCATACTGGTAGGCGTGACTGCGGTGGGCCTCGTAGAATCGCTCTCCCCGCAGCACACGGCGCACCAGCGTCACTGTCGCATCGACCACGAAGGCGCCAAGCAGGATCACCCAGCCCCAGAACAACTCCGGCGCTACCCAAGCGGCGTGGATTGACAGTACCCCAAGTACGATCCCTACAAAGCCGCTGCCGGCATCGCCCATGAAGATCCGGGCCTTAGGAAAATTCCAGAACAGAAACCCAGCCACCGCCGCCAACAGCAGCACCGGCAATACCCACTCGGAACCGCCAGACCGCGACAGCCCATACAGCACCGCACCGCCCAGGCATACGGACACCGCCTCGATACCGGCAATGCCGTCAATGCCATCCATGAAGTTGTAAAGGTTGAGCAGCCAGACCAGATATATCAGCGCCAGCAAGTGGCCCATCCACCCTAAATCCAGCATGACACCAAACACCGTCAAAGATGGTAGACCACCCAGCCAGACCAATGCCCAGCCAGCACCGGTGAAGTGCGCCAGCAGACGCCAGCGCGCAGCGATATGACCATGGTCATCCATAAAACCGATCAAGGCGATCCATGCACCCGCTCCAAGCAGGGCAATGAACTGCGCCTGATAGTCAGGCGCTAACCACAACAAGCCGATCAGTGCCCCCAAAAAGGTTACAACAATCGCCACTCCTCCCCCACGGGGAGTTGGCGTGGTGTGAGAACTCCTCTCGTTAGGAACAAAAAGGAAAGCCTGACCCCAAAATGACATCATCAGCAACTCTTCCCCACCACCCTATAAGCCAACAACCCAATCCATTCCCTTACACCCGTTACAAGATTTTTAAGATGATCTGCAAACCCCCAGTCTAAACGTAGCAGGTGACCTGGCTTACTATGAAAATCTACAGGATACGGAATCACTTCCCACCCTACCTTACAGAAAATCCCCATCGAACGAGGCATATGCCAACCGGTGGTAATCAGTACCCACCTCTCATCCTCAGCAGGCTGAACCAGTTTCTTGCTCAATACTGCTCAATACTGCATTTTCCCAAGTATTCCGCGACCCACGCTCAAAAATAATGCGTGAAAGATCAATCCCCTGCTCAGAAAAAAGTCGCCGCGCTACATCCGCAGCCTTGTATTCCTGATAAATCATGCTACTGGCACCACCAGTAAAGATCAGTTTGGCCTCAGGATACTGCTTCGCCAGGGCCATAAACATCAGATCACGCTCCACTGCATCACCAATACCCACCTGATCCCACAGTCGGCGTACTCATGGGATCTTCTGCAGCGCTCAACACCATAATCCCATCCACATCACCCAATCCAGGATTGGCCGGATATCTACTCTCCAATGGATAGAGCAACCACTCCCCCACCGGAAACAACCCGATCACCAGCAACACAGCCAACAACGAACCCAACAACCGCCGAGCCCAAACCATTATCCCAAGCCAGAAAAGCAAAAAGCCTACTCCGAACCAGATCAGGAGCAGGCTATCAGGTGATACAAACAACCAGATCAGTTTAGAAAACCAATAAAAGAGGTTATCCATCAGATACCATTAAATTGCGCACTTCAGTACCTCAATAATGCTAAAGACATAGGTCCGACCTAGTCAGGCCGCTACCATCCCCGCGACTTCTTGAATCACCGAACAGGTCAAGGCAATCTCATCTGCGGTCAAAGTCGGATGCACCAGGAACATCAGTGCCGTTTCACCCAACTCTTTGGCAACCAGCAAACGCGCTTTGGGGCGAAAGCCTGTGCCATCAAACGCCTTTTCCAGATAGACCTCGGAACAGGAGCCTGAATAACAGGGCACACCACGGGCAGTGATCTCTTCAATCATCCGATCCCGTGACCAAGTAGCCTTTAACCCCTCCGGGCGCACAAACACATAACACTTGTACCAGGCATGTTCGACATGTTCTGGTGGTCGAGGTACACGAAACAGTGAGGGATATTGCTCACACACCTCCAGAATGGCACTAGCATTGTTGGTACGTGAGTGGTGCCATTCGGCCATCCGCCGCAACTGAATTCGGCCAATCGCCGCCTGCATCTCCGTCATTCGCCAGTTGGTGCCAAATGACTCATGCAACCAGCGAAACCCCGGCGGATGCTCCGACTCATAGACCGCCTCCCAGGATTTTCCATGATCCTTGTAAGACCACATCTTCGACCAGAGATCACGATCATTGGTGGTCACCATCCCCCCTTCTCCACCCGTGGTGATGATCTTGTCCTGACAGAAAGACCAGGCACCAATATGGCCGATCGAACCAACCGAACGTCCCCTATAACGCGCCCCATGCGCCTGAGCACAATCCTCGATCACATAAAGACCATGCGACTCCGCCAACGCCACGATCGAATCCATCTCACAGGGCCAACCGGCAAGATGCACACAGATGATCGCACGGGTCTTATCGGTAATCGCAGGGGCAATCAACTCAGCCGAAATGTTCTGCGAATTCCGATCTACATCCACAAAAACCGGCACCGCACCAGCCGTCACAATCGAAGAGACCGATGCCAGAAAGGTACGGGAAGTGACAATTACCTCATCACCCGCGCTCACACCCAAAGCCTTCAGCGCAACATCCAGCGCCACCGTGCCATTGGCAACTGCGACGGCATACTCAGCGTCCGCCCACGCAGCAAACTCCATCTCGAACTGGCGGCATTCATCACCCGTCCAGTAGTTGACCCGATTAGAGAGCAGCACATCGCGGACTGTATTGGCCTCTTCCTCATCAAATGAGGGCCAAGGAGAAAAAGAAGTTCCTAACATAGGTGTTCTACTGCACCCTCAAGTTCGCTTACCCAAACATCTGGCAAATATTCATCTGCAAGACCATTCACAGATTGCGAATGGACATTCCTGCCAGAATCACGCACACCAATCGTTTTCCAACCCAGTCGGTTCGGTGCTACAAAATCTTTCGCAGGGTTGTCGGCGATATAGACATATTTGCCTGCAGGGTAATCAGTCATAATCAAACGAAAACGCAGCTCTTCAGGTTTGGCCGATGAGTGCTCTTCTGAGATATATACAGGAAAATCCATCAATCCCAATGAAGCCAGCTTCATTCGTTGTGTTATCGACCTTCCATCCGTCAAGATGACAACCTGTCGTGCTAAGGATGCAACCTCTCTCACCACATGCTTAACATGCTGCTCCAACTCGATCTCTGGTCGATGCAATCGATACAACCATAGTAGCGAATCTTTTACAGCAACAGGCAATGAGAGCGACTCGCAGGCACTACCCCACACATCCCCTTTTGATTCACGAACATCAAGCAACTGCTCTTTAATATCCTGCCCATACAATCTTACCAGCTCGTCAGCTACAGCAATCACACCGGATTTGTTGTAATCGTCTTCATGATAGAGCATATCGTCCAGGTCAAAAACCACCACCCATTCTGAGAGATCAGGCATAACCATGAACCAACTCTTTGGCATCATAGCGAAGCATCAATAAATCAGCTTCCCATTGTTCATGGAAATCAATCTCTTCATCTAGGAAGTACTCGGCAATCAACCAGCCTGGATAGTTAGCACCTGCACTGTATGAGAGCGGATACCCTCCACCAAACCTTGGGTTAATCTCCAAACCATAGAAACTCTTCTGGAGAAGGTTCGCAAAGACCTGAATCGTCAAGCAACCACGTGCGCCCTTGATCGACTTGCAAGCCGGTAGAAGGTAATCATAAACCTCATGACGTCTGGTCACTCCTTTACTGACCTCACCACCACGCACCTCGATACGCTCTCTTGGGACAAGGCACTTTAAAGCACCATCCTTTGTGTAGTAGGTATCAACCGTAAACTCCGTATGACCGTCATCCACTAGCTCCATGAACATCATCTTTTCATTACTCAGGATAGAACTGGTTAGTTGACTTTCCGATAACAATGCCTCAGCGCCAATGCTGCAACTACCATCATAGGGCTTTACAAAACAGGGAAATCGAATCTGCTCTTTGTTGTAAATTATTGGCGTATTGATCCCAACACTCTCAAACAGAGTCGCTGTTTTACGTTTATCTCGGCAACTGGCAATCAAATCTGCAGAAGAGATAATGATGTGGATTCCCTGCTCTGAAAATTGATCGCGATAATCTGCCAAAACCTGTAGCTCTGTATCAATCGTTGGCACCACCATACCGATATGGTGCTGTTCACACAAATCCAACAACACACCCATGTAACTCTCGTCTGTAACTCTGGGCACAGTCAAGGATGCATCTGCACATTGACATGCTGGAGAGAGCACTGGGCTCATATCAGTTGCATATACCCCAGCATCCGAAAAAATGCCTTTCAACTCACGCTGAAAGGCTTGGATCAATTCAACTCTTCGACCCGCCGAAGTAATCAATATATTAGTCTTCATTGCGCTCTGCACTACTCCCTGTAAATATCGGCATCGTCGCATCATTGTTGGCAGAGATTCCTTCCCTGACCAGCACCTTCCTGACAGTCAGAAACAGAATCTTTAAATCCAGCCAGAATGAACGATTGTCCACATACCAGACATCCAATTTGAATTTTTCATCCCACGAAATCGCATTACGTCCATTGACTTGTGCCCAACCAGTCACACCGGGTCTTACATCATGCCTTCGCATCTGTTCTTCAGTGTAGAGTGGGAGATATTCCATTAATAATGGACGAGGCCCAACCAAACTCATTTCACCTTTAAGCACATTCCATAACTCTGGCAATTCATCTAGACTACTCGATCGCAGTAACTTGCCAAAGTTAGTTAAACGCTCTGCATCAGACAACAAATCCCAATTTTTATCTCTATCGTCCATCATCGTACGGAATTTTATCATTTCAAATGGATGACCACTTTTCCCAGGGCGGATTTGCCTAAAAAAGACCGGTGCACCCAGCTTGTAATGAACCATCAAAATCAAACAGCAAAACACAGGTAGTCCAATAAATAAGATTGGTGCAACCAAGATAATATCAAAAAGGCGCTTCATCTACTTCTGATCCCTACTACACTCTAAAGTAGTCTGAAAATTCTCCCGTAACCTTGCCTTAACCTGCTTCAGCTCAATTTCTGCTTCAAAGAAACGTTCCACGTTTTGTGAACAAACCTCCAGAACATCCTTGGTACAGCCATTAATCATCGTACGCAGCGAATCGGAGCTCCCAGAAGAATAATTAAATCCCAGTCCATGCTCAACAACAAGATGTTCTAAATCACCACTCATCGAATTCAAAATAGGCAAGCTAGCAGCAAAATATGTATTAGCCTTATAGGAAAACGCAGCCGTCGTATTCCTATAGCCATTAAAGCCGACGTCACACTGTGACAGAATCTCAGAAAGATGCTTTTCGTCATACACAGAACCAAAATACTGAAACTCAATTTGTAGCGTTTTGAGTTCTTGAAGCAGCCACTCCTTCCGATCACCATCGCCAATCAAAAACAACCTCACTTTTCTTGGAGTAGTTGCTAACACGTCCAAGAGCGTTTGAAAATCATATAAATGCCCGATGTTGCCAATGTATACAATTGTTAGTCGATCATCCAGTGGTGGTTTTTTGCAAGGTATCCGCTGACAACCAATATAGATTCGATGGGCATCAGAAAGGTCGCCCTGAAAGTAACGGTATGATTCCTCAAAGAATCGGTCGGAAACCGTTAGTAGCATATCGCAATGCTTGACTGCCCAGGCAAAGGACTGCTTCCAGACGCTAAAGAACGGACGCAATACTTTTCGTAAAGCTACCGGAAACGGTAATACATCAGGCCATATATCAACTACATCGACAATTCTATGCTTACTAGGACAAGACAGGAAAACCAGCATGGCAAGCAAGTTCAGAGGCAACGTAGCATAAACAACGTCGTATTTATTTTTCCGTTTCAGATAAAATATCCAGGCTCGAATCGAGAAAAAGAAATGCGACAGAAACCTACCTAAACTAACATTGTGCCGATAGGCCAAGGTTGGCACATAATACATGGTCCGCCGGTCATCATACTGGAAAGGAACTTTTAGCTTTTTTGCCTGATGGTCAAAACTGGTTGTTACGATATCGACAGTACCGAATTCGGCAAGCACCTCAGCAATAATCCGTGGCCGATTAGCACTGGACACATGACTAAAAAAAGGTGCCAACACCAGACATCTGACCTCACGCTGACTAACGGCACTCAACAAGAAGATCCCTCGTAGTAATTGATAGAACGGCACAAGAAAGATGCATCTCCGATAAGAATTCAAAAAGTGCCATTGAGAGGATTAAAACCTGCGTTAATTGTATATATTTTTATTTAGAATTTCCAGTCATACTCCTAGTTCAAACTAGGAACAGCAATCCAACCATCTGATTGAATATGCAACATATTAATCACCCCCTTTTCATATATTGCAGCTATTAAATAATGGAAGAATGTGCACAAGCTCCTGACAAAGATTTTTAAGCCCGGAGTCAACGGAGGTGAAGAGCGAATTGTCATTTTCCATGAGTTTCAAATCCAATTCTTCCAGAAGAAAGAGAGCCAATCTTCCATGCCGTTTATTGTAATCATGCCACTCAAGACCGGGCCAACCTGCCAATAGGGCATCTGCCTGCAGAGTACCATCAATCGCGCAGCTGATGCGCTGTGCCAGTCCGCTGGAGCGTCGTGAGTAAAGTACATACACCAGCCCATCGTAACCAGACTGGCGTTGGGTTGTGTATTCCCAGTCGATTAACCATGACCCACCATTGCCAACCAAAATATTGGCTGGCTGAAAATCACCATGGGCCTGCACAGTGATGATGTCGCTAGACAGCCCATTTGCTGCACAGGCAAACCTCTTAACTGCAGCACTCATGGTGTCCCGTTGAGATGTAGACAATAGGAGATTGCGGTCTATATTTTGACCTATGCGGCTGACGATACGTCCGACATAATCTTGAATGCGTTCTAACTTTTGTGTTGTTTCATACAGCCTGAAAAGCAGAAGAACAATCTTCTGCACCGCATCATCTGCCTGACGTTGATCCTTGAGGCGATTGATCGGAGTGCCTAGGATCAGCTCTTCGCTATACCAACCGCCGTCTCCACTTTTTTCCAAGATACGAGGGGTAGGAAGATAGGGGTGAGCGCTACGCACGGCAATTTCGTTTTTCATGAATGCGACACAAAATCCATGCTTAGTAATAACCGTGCAACATCTCTGATGGTAATCCAGCAGGCGAATATGATGGTTGCCGCCAATGATTACCATTTCCTCGGCATTCGGCACAGGCGGGTCTATTTCGACAGTTGCTGTTGCCAGAAAACGTGCGGTAGAGCGCCCCGCTGCCAACACGACGTACAGCTTATTCAACGGAGTCCGCCATGGCTTGGTGCTGCGCGAAAACTCGTAAACGGCCGGCAGTAGTGGCTCTCGGTGGATGCCGGGGCGAAAGATAATGTTCAAGTAGGGATTGCAGCGCCAAGTCTGGCTCTCACTGTTGCCTGTGTGAGTACCCTGATGCCATGCTACCTGGAACGATCGTCCAAAGCTTTCGGATAAAAAATCTGCCAAGGTGCGCTCTAAGATAGCACCGAAAGGCTCTCGCAGCTGCAACTGGCTAATCCTCATTCAGGATACTACCGTTGCAGCAATCTCGTCGGCGATCGTGTCAAGGGGGCGAGTACAGTCGATCTCCCGCAAGTTTCCGTTGAGGGACATAAAGTTGGTGTAGTACTCAAGTCGTTGCCGCAGCACCTCTTCCGAATCGGGGAAGGGTTCATCCTTTAGTTTGGAGCGCCGCAGCGATTCCTCAACCGGAATGAATAAAATAAATGCATAGTCAGGTTTTGGTGTTAGCAACTCAAGCAGCTTCCACAATGACCAATGGTCAAAGTTTACGCCAGGAAAATTAAGGGTAAAATCGATCCAGGTATCGTCAAGGTAACGGTCGGCGATGACAGTTCGGCCGGTCAGGTTCAACCAGCGCACATAGATTCCATAGACCAGCGCAAGGTCTAGCATGGCTAAGATGAGCCACAATGTGCGCACCCCCCCTTTGCGGAAAGCCTTAGTGCGGGCCTCGGTTCGCCCCGAAGGGAGTGCTTTTTTCCCTAAAACTTTACGGAAAACAACTTTTAACGAGTGAAATATTGGAGTATACCCCCCCCTAGTCCAAAGGTAGACTGGTTTCTGCCCACTAATGGTTAGGGTCTCAGTGAGTCTGGCTATCTGAGATGATTTTCCGGCACCATCAAGTCCAGAAAAGGTTATAAGGCTCGCATTAGTCATCGCGCACCAAAAACTGCCTGCTTATAGTGATGGTATAAAAACATGAATCTCGATTGCTTTTTCATAAGTCCATATCGCTCGGTTAGGGAGTTACGTGTAGGAAAGACAGCTCTGAACATCTCTTTGAAACTGTCATGAATCAATATATTAAAAAGCAAAAATCCTAACTTGGAGAATTGCCGTTTATCAGGCGCCAGTAAATCACCTCGTACAAGGGTTTTCATAATCAGTCGTTCCTTCCAGGCTGACGGCCTAATTGCTGAAATTACATCATTTGGCACCGGAGTCCCCAAAATTACTTTTGGTATGAGCAGAGAGAAGTAGACTATGGTTGTTACGTGCATTTGCTGTACTAACGCTATGAAGGTAGACCAATCAATTTCTTTATGACCAGAACGAATGTACCAGTCGATATCTAGATGCAATCGGATACCCGGCTTGCGGATATAACCATGTGCCGCATTGTGGACACACAGTTGAAACAGAAAATCTTCATATCCAAGCACGCGGACTTCATATCCATGACTATCGATGGATCGATGTAATAGTGTTCCAAAATCAGGTTCTACTGCTGAAAAGAACCACTTGCGCGCGACAAGAGTTGGTTGGATATTAAGACGCAAGTTTATATCATTATCGAACCGTTTTATATACTCAAGGCGGCCGGAAGTTAAATCAAACCCGGTTGAATTATTTGTACTTGTTTTGGTCAGCAACTCATAACCACTCTCATGTAGTATCTCATGTGCTTGCCTGAAGTGTTTTAAATTCAGCAAAAGATCAAAATCACCAAAGGAAAAACATCCTGAATTACAATAATCAGCATATGCTAGGCCACCATTTTCCAAAACTATAAAAGAGATACCACTCTTGGCAAAAGAATCGCCAATCGCATTAAGTTCTTTTAGAAATGTGGTTATATTATTTGACTGTTTTTCAATCTTTCTAGTATAAGCCGCGGGTATTTTTATACTATTACCGCATTGTAAAAAAGAATCTGCCAATACTGTATCAATTTTGTTTATTTCAGCAATATGCCAAAGCATTTCCCCATCAGGACCGTTAAATAAATTGAATAATCCTGAAACAATTGAATCAGTTGGCAACGGCCTGTTAAGTAGCTGGAAAACAGCCGCCATTTTTTTGTCAACTAGACTACATATATGTGTATTAGAATTCATTGAGCATCACCATATATTACAAATATTTTTACAATGACCACTCTGGTAATTGAGGGGAAGTAAGCAGGTAGTGATATTCTGCAGCTGACTTCTCCCATGTGAATTTTCTAGCATGGAGGAGTCCCGTGCTTATAAGAAAAGAACGCCTATCATTGTTATTAAGTACAACTTGAATAGCGTCAGCCATACTCTGTATACTCAAGGGATCGAAATATTCGGCAGCATCCCCACAAATTTCAGGCAAAGCGCTAAACTGGGAAATTGCACAGGGGATACCGCACGCCATTGCTTCTAATGGTGTAAAACCAAACGAATCAAAAAGTGAGCCATACACATAGGCATTAGCTCTGCGATAAATAGCAGGAAGTTCCGAATTGTCGATATTATTGTAAATATGCACGAAGTTCTCAATCTTGGCATCTCGTACAAATTGACGAATTCTGACCTCCTCGCGCTCCAAAACAGGACTCCCAATCAAAACAAGGTGCTCTTTAATTTTATCTTGCTTGAGGAGAAGGCCATATGCCTGAACTATACGAAAATAATTTTTGTGAGGATTTCGCGTAGACACAGACACTATGAATGAGTCAGGTAACACAATTGATAAATGGCCTGCATCATTTACAGGATTTGGATGGAACTTGCCTGAATCAATACCATGATAGACAACCTGTAGCTTTTTAAAAAGCCTAGATGAACCACGAGCAAGTTCACCCTTTTCACAGAATGACATTGCTACAGGCATGTTGACGTTTCGTATAGCTAACCATTTTAACAGCTTCCAATACGCCATCTTCAAAACACTATCACCAGTTGTACGTGGTAATAGTAAAGTTATACTCTCGTGAAAAATGGCAATCGTCCTGGAACAAAATAGATAAATTAACGGGGGAACCGTATCATCAGCTTGGAAGTAAGCGTCGTATTCTCCTGCTTTATATAGAAAAGGGATTCTAAAATGTTCATACATAAACCGAGTAATATAGTTAGAAAAAGAAGGGCATATATACTTCACATTACTGGGCAAGTCGTTGTTGAAATACTCTTCTGGCCGCTCTGGCAATACGATGGTGTAGTCAATGGTTGTATCATGTGCCGCCAGCGCCGGTATCAAATGGGAGGCAAAAACTCTTGAACCACCGCGCCTGGCACTAAGCACGTTCACTAATATCTTCAAGTATCTTCCCGTTTAATTATAGAGAATTATTGCCTAAATACAGACTTAATGGTCTGTATTTCAAGGCTGAATAAAGATTTACCGCTCTCATCCTTCGTTAGAAACGAAAGCATATATTTTATATAATGCAATATCAGCTTGTTATAATAAAATAGTTTGTATGACATATCAAAATGCTTAAAATAATAGAGATGAGAATCACATAAGGTCTTAAGCGAGTAAGCCGAGCAGCCGCTCTCTTTATATAGGTGTATAATCATATGGTTCTTCATAAAGACGAATCTATTTTTTCGATCAGCTAATATAAATTTTTTTGCTATAAACGCCTCCTCGTTCCCAAGAAAGATGCCGTCATCAAACATACCTATTTCTACAAACTTATCCTTTCGCATAAACATGCACGAACCAGACGTTATCATAAGTCGGTTGGAGAACATATTTGTCCGGTTTAGCAATTTCGTCAGTGGTTTAGTCAAAACATTCTGATACTCAGGGCGAAAGAAAAAGGAAATTTGCGGGCTAAAATCCTCGTAAATTAATTTAACCCCAACAATTACCGTAAACTCATCTTCTAATTGCGCAATTGCTGCCTTAAACAATGGCATAGTAAGCCTAGTATCTGGATTCAATATAAGGATATATCTACCGTGCGCTGCATTAATGCCCAGATTATTCCCATAACCATAACCACCATTATGCTCGCTCCTAATTAAAACAACATCACTATATTCCCTAGAAATCGTTCTAAACAATTCAGCAGAACTATCTGCTGGCGAGTTATCAACCAATATAATTTCTAATTGATCACCCAAGTCGTTATATTTATAAATAGAATCAAGACAATCATTGATTATTTCTTGAGAATTATAAGTGACAATTGCCACACTAAGAACTACATCATTAGATGACATGCTAGAGCCCCCACTTTTCTGCATACTTTCCTTTTTAACGATATAATTTATTTACGTTTTAGCAAACCTGAGTTAATTCAATCTTGGTTGTGCTGGCGTAACAGATGAATGGTAAAAAGCAACCTGAAAGATCACCCCTCTACGGCTATCTACTTCGCGAGAAATTACCATTGCCATGCCGACAAAAAACCAAAAATATGTATCAACCCGATAGCTAAAAATATTTGGCTCGAACATACCTTGCAATAGTATTGCAGCAACGCCAAAATATATACCATTTAGTAAACGAACTCTTTTCATATTAGCCCGAAATCTAACAAATAAAGTTAGCATTACACCTACAAATAATAATGTCGCAATGAGGCCACCACCCAATTGTATCTCTAAAAGAATATTATGGGGCCGCCATCTCTCTATATTTGAATATTGAAATTCAGGGACGGTAAAATTACCAAATCCGACACCAGACAATATATTATTTTTAATAAGGTCATATGCTCGACTTAGGATAACAAACCTGCCACTAGAAATATCATTACCATGCCCCGCAAAAAAAGGATGAATGTCTGCAGTATTGTTAAATATTGTTTGACCTAAAAAAAGAATGCCCAACATCAAGGATGAAAACAACAGAATCATCTTTTTGCGAATAGGTTGTGCACTGAAATATACTATAAATAACACTAACAGTGTGCCGCGTGAGCTTGTAAGCACAACACAAATAAAGATCAAAAACAGCAAGGCTTTATCGTATATATTTTTCTGCATAAAATATATAACAAAGAATAAAAGCAATAAGTAGAATCCTATAGTATTACTTCCTCCAAGGTTAATAATTAATTCAGTTTTGTATTTACTTGTAAACATCCCATAGTGGTATAACTCTAAAGACTTGTATACAATTTCGGCAGATAATATAACTGCATACACCCTTGTTAACTTGACAACTAATTCAACATATGACTTCTTGTAGAAACATGAATTATTCTGAATAGCAAAATATATAACGAATGATGTTATAAATGAAAAATAATTACCCCAGAAATAATCGCCCTTATATATATTCATAACAATTGGTACAGGCAAGTAAATAATCATAAATAGTTGCAGAACAGATACTCTGTCTATAACAAATGCCTCATAATTAATCCTGTCTATGATCGTCAAAAAGAAAAGCACGAATAAAAGCAGAACATTTATTTGTATCAAAGGCACATTGGTGCCAAGTAAATGTTTTTCGAAAATTAAGTGCGAAAATAATATTATTATTATCAGGTAATAACATATTTTACTTAGAAGCGATTTATTATACATAGCTACCATACTAATCAGCGAATAACTTACCGCTGTTCGCCAAATTCATTCTATTAAAATTAGAAGTTAACCCATCCATAATCCCAAGAATGATAAATTTCATTTTAACCAACTTTTCTTTTTCAAAGAGAATCATCAAGAAAATAGATTTCATACTTGAATATAGCGTGGTTATCACCCAGCCTGGCTCCTTGAAAGCGTATTCACGCGACAATACTATATGGTTACGCATCATATAGTATTGTCTAAGCGCAGAATGGTTAGTGGTTCTTATTGATTTCCATAGAAGCTGATGCGTTGATGGCGCGCCAATGCTATGTGCCATAGTGGGTTCTTGTGTCATTATTACCCTGAAACCCTCACTCCGCGCCCTCAAGCAATATTCGTGATCAATATGGTCGATAAAAAATTCGGATCTAAAAGGTCCGATGACTTTAAATAGGCTCAAACGTAACAAGCTACCCGATGTGATTATTGTTTTTTTCTCTACCCATCCAGATACATGGTCAGATTCAATGCGATTTCTGATTCGTCCACTGCGTAAAGCAGAATAGTTTGCCCCGATGAGGGCGAGTCTACCTTTATCTGGAAATTGCTTGTAAACTGCTGCAAAAACTTTGACCATCGCGTCAGTTGGAGCAGTATCCTGGTCAAACAGAAGTGTCCAGGTGAAATTCATATCATGCGCCAGATTGACCCCTTGGTTTAGTGCAGTAGCAAGCCCCATGTTGTAATCATTCAGAATTAATTTGCTTTTCAACCGTACGCATACGTCTTGCAACATGGCAACACTGGCACTATCTGAATAATTGTCCACAACCACCACCTGCCCCACCTGTTTTACGATACGCGCGAGATGCTCAGGAAAGTCAGGGTCAGGATGGTAAGTTACGATTACAGCACAGATATTTTCTTTTCCTGGAATTTCATCTTTCATTTCATCGCCTTCAGAACACACTCTTCCCCTGACTTCTTCGCCACCATATGAATAATCTCTGCCCATAGCTGAAAAATAACTGAAGCAATGTGTCTGTAAAGTTTAGGACGAGTCCCCATTTCATAATGTCCGTCTCGTTGTATATCAAGACTGCCGACCGCTATTCCCTGGGCATTTGCCGCTGCCGTGAACACTTCAGAGTGAGAAAACCCTGCCTGGTGCGCAACCTTCTGCAAGGCCTTACAAGAAAAAATATGGAGGTGTCTTGGCGGATCTAGGGCAAGCCAATCCGCCCCGAAATACCGGTGGCCAAAGCTCCCGATATTGGGCGTTACCACAACCAGCTTACCACCGGGTTTTAATAATCGGTGGCAGTGTGCAAGGACCATTTCTGGGTGATGTACATGCTCGATCACATGGCTCATAATGATGGCATCAAAGGTTCCATCTGGAATTTTCAATTCATCAATGGATCCATAATGTATTTTGAGACCATATGTTTGCTGTGCGGTTTCGATAGACTTCAAATCAACTTCCTGCCCCTCCACCTGCCAGCCTACGCTACGAATTGCGGCTAACCTGCGACCGTTTCCGCAACCGACTTCAAGCAATCTTCCGGGGTTATCTTTGTCAAGATACATCAAACTTACTTGCTTACGCTCCCAGTAAATTGGTGTGGCGCGTAGAAACAGGTTCCAGCTCTTAGTAAGTATGGCTCTAAACAATTCTTTGCCCCCCCTTCTCTTGTGCCGCCCATCACCGCTATCGGCATGGGTGTAATAAACCTGATACGCTTTACCGATATCCTCTTCGATGGGCATGGGATCCAGCCACACCAGACCGCATTGGGGATTTAGGCATTTTTTCAGGTCCCACTCGCCGGGCGCACTAAACAGACGGTCGCTCAGGCCATGATAAAGCGGCTCGCCCCTAGTACCGCAAACATAACAGTCTGGATTTTCTCGGGTGCGAATTAGATCGTCTTTAATTGTCATATTCTAATCCTGATTAATTGAAAATAGGTATTGCCTTCAGACGGCTACGTATCATATTTTTCTCATCGTCAGCTAGGATTTTAAACCAGGTGGTCACTGCAAAGAGGGGTAGCACCAACAGTAGAAACAGAACTTTCATTACGAGACCTGGCACCACTGCGCCACCGACCAGAACAAATAAAGCCAAACTAACAACAAACACTGTTCTCCGCTCGAAAGAATGTGTAACCACTAAGAACCTACGTGCCATAATAAAAAGAAGCAGGGCATCCACCGACACTCGTATAACCCAGGCAATCGCCGCACCCACAATGCCATAGGCACCGAGCAACCACCATAAAAGTAACAGATAAAAGGGCATCTCAAGCAAGTGTAGCTTAGCGGTGAGATCTGGCCGCCCCCCGCCCTGTACCAATCCGAAAGGTACTTGGGCTAAGCTGTTAATCAAGGTCCCTACAGCCAACAATTGCAGTACTGTGGTGCTATTAGCGGCAAAATCACTTCCGAGCCATAGGGTTAATCCCTCGCGGGCGAGCGTTACAATAATGAGCACCACGGGGAAAAGAGAGAAAATGATGTAGTTGACCGTCCGGACGAAGAGAAGAGTAGCTTGCGCACGGTCATGCACCAAGGCTGCGGCAAAGGCGGGAAACATTACCCCCATAAACGCCCCTGGAATAATCCAAAGCTTGGTGACAACTTCATAGGGCGTTGCATAGTAGGCTACAGCCGTCATAGAGACTACCGCCCCAATAAGAAAGCGATCCAGATAGATCATTAGTGGGCCAATGATGTTGGTTACCGACATCCAGCCGCCGAAGCTAATTAATGGTCTTACCATCGCTCTATGTATGCTAGCCGAGTGTCGAAGAGCGGGTTCGACTTGCAAACATAAAACCGCATACGCACACCAGGAAACCAGTCTAGCAATCATCAGCACCGCCACCACAGGAACCAGACTGTTGGAGAAAGGCAGCACTGCCACTGGGCCAAGGAAGGTAAATATCCCAAGGGGTATGCGCACGGCGTTAACCAGACCGAAGCGCTGGTGGGCCTCAAGAATGCCTCGCAGGCCAGTGGTGCTTATGACGATGGGGATAGAGGCGGCCAGTAGATAGAAGGCCGTTAAGGTCTCTGGCTGCAGCTCCGCAGATATCTTTAATACGCTGCCCACCAACCAGGGGGAAAGTCCGGCAGCGACAACCGCGCCCAGCACGCCGAGGACCGCCATCAGCGACATTGCTGTCCAGATAAGCGCGGGGATTTCATCATAATGTCCCTTACCCAGCTTCTCCGACACCAGCTTGGTGAGTGCCCGGCCAAGTCCCAGGTCGAACAGGCTGAAGTAGCCGACCACCATCCAGGCAAGCGTCAGCACACCAAAACGCGCCGTACCCAATCCTTCGATCAGCATAGGGATGGCGACTATAGCCACCAGTAATGGCGCACCGGTACCAAGCAGGTTCCAGAGAACATTACGAGCCAGACTGTGGGCGCTGGTCAATTTTGCTTGCTTCTTAGACATATTAATAAATGGGGGAGGTAATTTCAAAACTCCGAAAACGAGAGAGTTTCTTGGCTTTTTGAAGCCAAAAAGAAGGCGTGTCTGGCCCCCATTAGCTATAATGGG
>JBEVXT010000274.1:0-2507 GCA_040505955.1 Sedimenticola sp.
CATCTTCTGATCTTATATTGTGCGCTATGCTTGAATAATCTCCTGCAAGCCCATGGATTGAGAGAAAGACAGTTGAATTAGGGCTTTTATTGAAAATACCAGGACACCCATCACTTGAAAAAAACAAATGGAGCGAAAACGTAAGAGTAAGTGATGGGTCTCCTGGTGTTTTACACGATGAGCTTCTGACTCTTTTTAATTTGTAAGCCGAGTGATTTAAGCGTGTTGATGATGGTTAGGGTCTTCCTGGATTAAGCTCTCAAGTGGGATGTGCAGCCCCTTCCAGAGGTTGCGGATCATATTAAGAGTAAGTGGGCGCTTGCGATTCAAAATCTCAGACACGCGCCCACGCCCACCAATGAAAGGCTCAAGGTCTTTGCGCTCTAGCCCAGCCTGTTCCATCCTGAACAGGATTGCATCGATAGGATCAGGAGGGTCGATTGGGTGGTGCCTGGCTTCATATGCCTCGATAAGGGTAATTAGCACATCGAGTCTATCGCCCTCTGATGTATCCACAGGGGCACCCCACAGCGCCTCTACTTCTGCAAGTGCTGCATCATAGTCCTGTTCGGTTTTGATCGGTTTAATGTCCATCAGGTATACCCTTATTTAGCAGACTTTAGATCAAGTTTGTCGTATTTCTCGTGAGTGCCGACAAATTTTACAAACATTGCCTGTCGCTGATAGTCAACAGCCACCACAAGTCGATACTTGTTTCCGCCAATGTTAAATACGACAAGAGAGTCACTGATTATGCTGGCGCTGGCAATTTGAGCCTTAATCTCATGGGGTGTGTTCCACTCGGCCTTTATTGCCTCGGAGTGCCAGGCTTCCAGCGGCCCTTTACTATCCCGATGATCGGGTTGTTCCCAGAATACCCGCAAGGTCCGTTTTGCAATCACTCTCATTGGGTAACTATAGTTTGATCCCAGCTTGGGATCAAGTGGTCGTGGTATAAATTTGGATGGAAATTCCAACCTATAAAAGTGGATCGGCAAACCCTTGAGGCTTGACTACCACCTCCAGTCGCTTCAACTTTTGCGTAACTGCACAGTTTCTCTCTTCCGCATGAATCCCGGGTTCTGGTGGTCGGGTCAAGGGCAATGAGTTATAGCTTCGCCGCCATATGTAAATAGTTTTCCAGTCGTTGAGGATTCACTTTCCCCTCTTTCATAGCGGCGACCAGAGCGCACCCGGGATCTTCGCGATGGCTGCAGTTGCTGAACCTGCAATGGCCGAAGAACTCTCGCAGATCCCTGAAGCCCATCTCCAGCTTCTCCCGGCTCAGTTCGCCGAGGCGGAAGCTGCGTACTCCGGGTGAGTCAATAAGTTGCCCACCGCGGGGCAGGGTGTAGAGTGTGGTGGCGGAGGTGGTGTGTTTACCAAGGCCTGAGGCTTCTGAAAGCCGTCCCACCTGTATATCGAGGTTGGGCAGCAGTGTGTTGATCAGGGATGACTTTCCCACCCCCGACTGCCCCACCAGAATACTGGTTTGATCCTGCAGTTGCTCCCGCAGGGGATCGAGGCCGCGCTCATACTTGGCGCTGATCTCTATCAGCGGGTAGCCGATGGCTCTGTAGTGGCCAAACTCCTTGGCAAAAGCGGCGTGAGCGCTATCGTCCAGCAGGTCGCTCTTGTTAAGCGCGATCAATGGCACCACGCCGATAGTTTCGGCTGCTACAAGGTATTGATCGACCAGATAGGTGGAGGGGGGCGGTTCAGGGGCCAGTACAATCACCAGCCGTGTGATGTTAGCCGCCAGGGCGCGTGCCTCTCCTCCGTAGTTGGGGCGCACCAGAACGCTATCGCGTTCGAGTATGGCGGTTACCACCCCCTCTCCGGTGGTGGTGGGTTGCCATGCCACCCGGGGTAGAGAGGACACCCATCATTTGACATCTACCCATAACATGTTAATGTAACAAGAACATACAAAGAACCATGTAAGTCAAGGAGCGATATGCCAAAACCAAGAAAAGCCCTCATCAGCCTAGACAGTACATCCTACTACCACTGCATAAGCCGCTGTGTACGTCGTGCCTTCCTCTGTGGCGAAGACTCGCTAACCAGCAAGAACTATGAACACAGAAAGCAGTGGGTGGTTGATCGCTTGACAGAACTCTCCTCCCTGTTTGCTATAGATATCAGCGCCTACAGTATTCTGTCTAACCACTATCATGTAGTTTTACGTATTGACCGGCAAGCTGTTGATAATTGGTCAGAAGCTGAGTTGATGGAGCGGTGGCAACAGCTCTTCTCACTACCCGTATTGGTCAGTCGTTACGCTCTTGGTGAGACTACCACACAGGCTGAGATTGATACAGTCCACCAGATATTCACCGAGTGGCGTGAACGTCTCTGCGACATCTCCTGGTTTATGCGCTGCTTGAATGAGCATCTGGCCCGTAGAGCCAATAAAGAGGATAACTGTACCGGCAGGTTCTGGGAGGGGCGCTTTAAAAGCCAAGCCCTACTGGATGAAGCCGCCCTTCTCACCTGTATGGGGTATG
>JBEVXT010000275.1:0-39659 GCA_040505955.1 Sedimenticola sp.
GCTTTATAGATATAATTTATAAA
Organism: Sedimenticola sp.; assembly: GCA_040505955.1. Lineage (GTDB taxonomy): Bacteria > Pseudomonadota > Gammaproteobacteria > Chromatiales > Chromatiaceae > Vondammii. The sequence goes on from JBEVXT010000275.1 coordinate 24, forward strand.
AGCTATTGACAGCCCGTCTGGGCTGCTCCAAAATAGCGGGCTTTCTGGAGGGGTTCCCGAGTGGCCAAAGGGATCAGACTGTAAATCTGCCGGCTCAGCCTTCGGAGGTTCGAATCCTCCCCCCTCCACCAAGTTTACAGGGTGAGTTTAAGTGCTCATCCTGGTTTAAGTCGATGGCAGCGCATTGTCGACCAGTAGTGTTGTAGTTGAGCGAGCATCGCTTGGCATTGCGGGTGTAGTTCAATGGTAGAACTTCAGCCTTCCAAGCTGAATACGTGGGTTCGATCCCCATCACCCGCTCCAGTTGTTGCAGGGGCATATGGTAGAAGATCCGGGTGCTGTTTTTATTTCAGCCCATGAGTCTGGCACCCAGAGCCTGAAGTTAAAGGCCCATGTAGCTCAGTTGGTAGAGCACACCCTTGGTAAGGGTGAGGTCAGCAGTTCGAATCTGCTCATGGGCTCCATTTTGTTGTAGGGTGACGCGCAGTTAGCGCGTGATTTTGTTTTTATCTATCTATAGTGGTAGTTTAGAGATCTTTCGGAGATTGAGTCGATGTCCAAGGAAAAATTCGAGCGTACAAAACCGCATGTAAACGTCGGTACCATCGGTCACGTTGATCATGGCAAGACCACGTTGACCGCAGCGATCACCAAGGTGATGGCAGAGGCCCGTGGCGGCGAGTTCAAAGACTATGCTGACATCGACAACGCCCCGGAAGAGCGTGAGCGCGGCATTACCATTGCCACCGCCCACGTTGAATATGAGTCAGAAGAGCGTCACTACGCTCATGTTGACTGCCCGGGACATGCTGACTACGTCAAGAACATGATCACCGGTGCGGCACAGATGGACGGAGCCGTCCTGGTGGTATCCGCAGCAGACGGCCCCATGCCTCAGACCCGTGAGCACATTCTGCTCTCACGTCAGGTCGGCGTTCCCTACATCCTTGTCTACATGAACAAGGCTGATATGGTTGATGACGAAGAGCTGATCGAGCTGGTTGAGATGGAGATCCGCGAACTGCTGGATATCTACGAGTTCCCAGGTGATGACACCCCGATCGTCGTCGGCTCGGCACTGAAAGCGCTGGAAGGTGATACCTCTGATATCGGTATTCCTTCGATCATCAAGCTGGTTGAGGAGATGGATGCTTATATCCCGACCCCGGAGCGTGATACCGAAAAGCCGTTTTTGATGCCGATTGAGGATGTCTTCTCAATCTCCGGACGTGGTACCGTAGTCACCGGTCGAATCGAGCGCGGCATTGTCCATGTCGGTGACGAGATCGCGATTGTCGGCATTAAAGATACCTCCAAGACCACCTGTACCGGTGTTGAGATGTTCCGCAAGTTGCTGGATCAGGGTGAGGCGGGCGACAACGTTGGCGTACTGCTTCGTGGCACCAAGCGTGATGAGGTTGAGCGTGGCCAGGTACTGGCGAAGCCCGGCAGCATCACCCCGCACACCCACTTTGAAGCTGAGGTGTACGTGCTGAGCAAAGACGAAGGCGGCCGTCACACACCGTTCTTCAACAACTACCGTCCGCAGTTCTACTTCCGCACGACGGATGTGACCGGCGCCTGTGACCTGCCTGAGGGTGTGGAGATGGTGATGCCGGGAGATAACGTAAAGATGCAGGTCGAGCTGATTGCTCCGATCGCAATGGAAGAGGGTCTGCGTTTTGCTATTCGTGAAGGCGGTCGTACCGTCGGCGCGGGTGTTGTTGCAAAAATCATCGAGTAATACCGTTACTGCCAAAGGCAGAGGGGTGGGTCGAATTTGGAGTCGATCCTGCATGCCCCTCTGCCTTTTGCACCCATTTTAGGCCAGTGGCTCAATTGGTAGAGCAGCGGTCTCCAAAACCGCAGGTTGGGGGTTCGAGTCCCTCCTGGCCTGCCAATTTTAGGCGCCTCACTAACAGGTCCCATGGCAGGAATGAACGCAAAAGTAGAAGTTGTTAGCACGGGAATGGACACGGTCAAGCTTCTGCTTGCGGTGCTTCTGTTGGTTGTCGGAATTGGAATTTTCTACTACTTTGAAGAGTCGTCACTGCTGTTCAGGGTATTAGCTCTTCTGGTTATTGCCGGTGTCGCTGTGGCAGTGGCGCTGCAGTCTGTTCCCGGACAGCAGGTATGGGCCTTTGCTGGCGCCTCGCGTACAGAAGTACGGAAAGTGGTATGGCCAAGCCGTCAGGAGACAATTCAGACGACACTTATCGTTTTTGCCATGGTATTGGTGGTGGGCATCGTTCTCTGGCTGTTCGATATGATGCTGATGGCTATTGTTCGTTCAGTTACCGGATAGAAAATTACTATGGCGATGCGATGGTATGTAGTTCACGCCTATTCTGGCTTTGAGGCTCAGGTCCAGCGCTCCATGCAGGAGCGCATTGAGCGTTTTGGCATGGAGGATTTGTTCGGTCAGATTCTTGTGCCGACAGAAGAGGTTGTGGAGATGCGCGCCGGGCAACAGCGCCGTAGCGAGCGCAAATTCTTTCCCGGATACGTGTTGGTGCAGATGGAGATGACCGACGAGACATGGCATCTGGTGAAGGATGTTCCCAAAGTGATGGGCTTTATCGGTGGTACTGGCGACCGCCCTGCGCCGATCACCGACAAGGAAGCGGATACCATTCTGCAGCGTGTACAGGATGGTGTGGAGAAACCGCAGCCTAAGGTAATGTTTGAGCCGGGTGAGGTGGTTCGGGTAATCGATGGACCGTTTAACGACTTTAACGGTGTGGTTGAAGAGGTCGATTACGAAAAGAGCCGCATCAAGGTCTCGGTGCTGATTTTCGGGCGCTCCACCCCGGTTGACCTGGAGTTTGGTCAAGTGGAGAAAGGCTGATCTGCCACGTTGTCGTTGCAGGTTCGGTTGTAGTTGATCATTGAAGGGGAGTCGGGGTAACCAGTCCACGGCGTTTGTACCCAAAACGAGGTAATCATGGCAAAGAAAATCACGGCTTACATCAAGCTTCAGGTTGCGGCCGGTCAGGCCAACCCCAGTCCCCCGGTAGGTCCCGCATTGGGTCAGCACGGTGTCAACATCATGGAGTTCTGCAAGGCGTTCAATGCCAAGACCCAGGGTGTCGAGCAGGGGCTTCCCATTCCGGTTGTAATCACAGTCTATGGTGACCGCAGCTTTACTTTCATCACCAAAACTCCTCCGGCAGCCGTGCTGCTGTTGAAGGCCGCCGGTGCCGCCAAAGGATCAGGCGTTCCCAACATCGATAAGATAGGTACGGTCAATCGGCAGCAACTGGAAGATGTCGCTACGGTCAAAATGCCCGATCTGACTGCTGCGGATATGGATGCAGCTGTTCGCACCATCGCCGGTACAGCCCGTTCCATGGGTCTTGATGTGGAGGGAGTGTAAGTCATGGCTAAATTGAGCAAGCGTGCACGCGCAATCAGTGAGAAAGTCGTTGCTGGCAAGCAGTATCCTATTGATGAAGCGGTATCACTGCTAAAAGAGATTTCATCAGTTAAGTTCAGTGAGTCAGTAGATGTCGCTGTCAATCTGGGTGTAGACCCGCGTAAATCAGATCAGGTAGTACGTGGTTCCACCGTCCTGCCTAACGGCACCGGTAAGACCGTTCGTGTCGCTGTGTTTACACAGGGCGCCAATGTTGACGCGGCGAAGGAAGCCGGTGCTGATATCGTCGGTTTCGAGGATCTTGCCGCCGATGTAAAAGCGGGAAAATTGAATTTTGATGTGGTTATCGCTTCACCGGACGCCATGCGTGTAGTCGGTCAGTTGGGCCAGATTCTAGGTCCGCGCGGATTGATGCCAAACCCCAAGGTGGGCACGGTTACACCCAATGTTGCCGAAGCGGTGAAGAATGCAAAAGCGGGCCAGGTACGCTACCGTACCGACAAGGCGGGTATTATCCACTGCCCTATCGGTAAAGTCGGTTTTGAACCGGCGGCGCTGAAGCAGAACCTTGAGGTGCTGTTGATTGATCTGAAAAAGATGAAGCCGAGCGCTGCAAAGGGTATTTACCTGCAGAAAGTAAGCATCTCCTCCACCATGGGCCCCGGGTTGTCGGTGGATCAGGCTTCTCTGGAAGTATAAATTCTGACCCACCGAAATAGGGTGTGTCGGGGTAAGGATTGTGGGGATGCCGCCTCTGGCGGTGTTCCCGTATAAGGAACTTTGGAGCTCCGGCAGAGATTGCCGGTTGCTGTCAAAGACCGCAGGTGCGCTCTCCGTCATGGAGGGGGCTTAATCCACTGCCTGCGCAGACGGAGCTCCTGATTCGGGTAGTGAACCTGATGACGGTGCACGTTAAAAGTATCGGAGTTTCATTTTGGAATTCCGGTTTTGTTAACAGAAGCGGCAATAGCCGTTTCCGTAATCAGGAGGTGACGAGTGCCACTCAATTTTGAGCAGAAAAAAGCTGTCGTCGCCGAAATCGCTGAAGTGGCCGGCAGTGCCTATTCTGTGGTTGCCGCCGAGTATATTGGTCTTACCGTAGGCGAGATGACGGATTTGCGTGTGAAAGCACGTGAGGCCGGAGTCTATCTCCGTGTGGTTAAGAACACATTGGCTCGACGCGCAGTCGCAGATACCGATTTTGCCTGTATGCAGGAAGAGATGACGGGTCCCCTCGTTTTCGCTTTCTCTCAGGAAGATCCAGGCTCCGCCGCCCGTGTGATCAATGATTTTGCCAAAGAACATGACAAACTGGTCGTAAAGATGGCTTCAATCGGAGGCAAGCTTCTTGCTGCTTCTGAAGTTGAAACCCTGGCTAAGATGCCTACCTACGATCAGGCTGTCAGTATGCTTATGGCGGTCATGAAGGCCCCGGTCGAGAAGCTTGCACGTACCATTAATGAGGTACCCGGCAAACTTGTCCGCACCGTCGCCGCGATCCGCGATGCGAAAGAGGCAGCTTAAGATTTACCAACCTATTTCACTAACCGTGTTAACCAGTTATCAGGAGTTTTACAATGTCCGTATCTAAAGAGGATATCCTTGAGGGCATCGCCAACATGACCGTAATGGAGGTCGTGGAGTTGATTGAGGCGATGGAAGAGAAGTTTGGCGTTACCGCAGCCGCTGCCGTTGCCGCTGCACCGGCTGCTGGCGACAGTGGCGCTGCCGCTGCTGAAGAGCAGACCGAGTTTGATGTTGTTATGACCTCTTTCGGTGCCAACAAAGTTACCGTGATCAAGGCTGTTCGCAGCCTTACCGGTCTGGGTCTGAAAGAGGCCAAGGCTGCAGTTGAGGGAGCACCTACCACAGTCAAGGAAGCTGTCTCCAAAGATGAAGCTGAAGACGTCAAGAAACAGCTGGAAGAGGCAGGCGCAGAAGCTGAGATCAAATAATTTTTTGATCTCAACTGCTGACAAGCCTTAGTCGGATTGGGCTGGTGGCGTTTTTCGCCACCGGCCTTTTCCTGCTTCTAGAAGATGCTTTGAAAGCGGGTTCATCGAGCCGGTTTTGAAAGCATAATCTAGATCATCAAGATCGACGGTTGTGAAGCAGATTGAGCATATACCTGACGGGGTTGTCGGGTGGGATTACAGCTACAGGGAGGTTTTCCGGCAGGGAATTTGAGCTGGAACCACTACGTATCTTTACGAAGGCCTCCGGGGCCTTATGAAATCGAGGGACGGCAACATGGCCTATTCTTTCACTGAGAAAAAACGCATCCGCAAGGATTTTGGCAAGCGCCCAAGTATCCTTGAAGTGCCTTTTCTTCTAGCGACGCAGATCGACTCCTATCGCAGTTTTCTCCAGGCTGGCGCTACTGCGGGTAATCGCGTCGACCAGGGCCTGCATGCAGCCTTCAAGTCGGTGTTTCCGATTGCCAGCTATTCGGGTAATGCGGTGCTGGAGTATGTCAGCTACCGCCTGGGCATCCCGGTGTTCGACGTGCGCGAGTGCCAGCTGCGTGGCGCCACCTACGCTGCCCCGTTGCGCGTGTTGGTTCGCCTGGTGATTTATGACAAGGAAGCGCCAGCCAGCTCCAAGGTGGTGAAGGATATCCGTGAGCAGGAGGTCTATATGGGCGAACTGCCGCTGATGACCGATAACGGTACCTTTGTCATCAACGGCACCGAGCGTGTTATCGTCTCCCAGCTGCACCGCTCTCCCGGTGTCTTTTTCGACCATGATAAAGGCAAGACCCACAGTTCCGGCAAGCTGCTCTTCTCAGCTCGGGTGATTCCCTACCGCGGTTCCTGGCTCGATTTCGAGTTTGACCCAAAAGACAATGTATTTGTTCGTATCGACCGCCGGCGCAAGCTGCCGGCCACGGTGTTGCTTGGGGCTCTCGGTTTTAATACCGAGGAGATACTCGGGATGTTCTTCGAGACCGACTCTTTCACCCTGAACAAGAAGGGGGCAAAGCTGGCGCTGGTGCCTGAGCGCCTGCGTGGTGAAACCGCCAACTTCGATATCAAGGTTAAGGGTGAGGTGATTGTTGAGGCCGGACGCCGCATCACCGCACGACATATCAAGGTGCTGGAGAAAGCGGGTACCAAATCACTGGATGTGACCCACGACTATCTCTATGGCAAGGTGATTTCCACCAACCTTATCGATAAGGAGACGGGTGAAGTCATTGCCGATGCCAATACTGAGATCACCGAGGAGCTGTTTGAGATCCTGATTACCAAGGGTGTCAAGAGTGTAAAGACCCTCTTCACCAACGATCTCGATCACGGCCCGTATATTTCGACCACCCTTGGTATTGATTCTACTGCCAGCCAGCTTGAAGCCCAGGTAGAGATCTACCGCATGATGCGCCCGGGTGAGCCGCCGACCAAAGAGGCGGCGCAGAATCTGTTCAAGAGCCTCTTCTTCAGCCCGGATCGCTATGATCTCTCGGCAGTCGGCCGCATGAAGTTCAACAAACGCCTTAGTCGTGAAGAGGTTACCGGCGAGGGTATTCTCTCCAACGAAGATATCGTTATGGTGCTGCAGGAGTTGATCAACATCCGCAACGGTAAAGGGGTTGTCGATGACATCGACCACCTCGGCAACCGCCGCATCCGCTGTGTCGGTGAGATGGCTGAGAACCAGTTCCGTGTCGGTCTGGTTCGGGTAGAGCGCGCCGTTAAGGAGCGTCTGACATTGGCTGAATCCGAGGGACTTATGCCCCAGGAGATGATCAATGCCAAGCCGGTCTCTGCAGCGATCAAAGAGTTTTTCGGCTCCAGCCAGCTGTCCCAGTTTATGGATCAGAACAACCCCCTCTCCGAGGTCACTCACAAGCGTCGCGTATCGGCTCTAGGCCCGGGTGGCCTAGCCCGTGAGCGTGCCGGTTTTGAGGTGCGCGATGTGCATCCCACACACTATGGCCGGGTCTGCCCGATTGAGACACCTGAGGGGCCGAATATCGGTCTTATCAACTCACTCTCTGTCTACGCCAGAACCAACGATTACGGTTTTCTTGAAACCCCTTATCGTAAAGTTGAAAACAGCAAAGTGACCAGCCAGATTGATTACCTCTCTGCTATTGAAGAGGGGCGCTTTGTGATCGCCCAGGCGAGTGCCGTTGTAGATGACAAGGGGAGCCTGACAGAAGAGTTGGTTTCATGTCGGCACCAGAATGAGTTTGCCCTCTCAACACCGGACAAGATCCAGTATATGGATGTCTCGCCGAAGCAGATCGTTTCGGTGGCGGCATCGATGATCCCGTTCCTCGAGCATGACGACGCCAACCGCGCCCTGATGGGATCCAATATGCAGCGCCAGGCGGTACCCACCCTGCGGGCGGAGAAGCCATTGGTCGGCACCGGTATGGAGCGTGCTGTTGCTACCGACTCGGGGGTGACGGTCGTGGCCAAGCGTGGCGGCACGATTGAATCGGTGGATGCCGCCCGTATCGTTGTTCGCGTTAACGACGATGAGGCGGTTGCCGGTGAGGCCGGTGTCGATATCTATAACCTGACCAAGTATACCCGCTCCAATCAGAACACCTGTATTAACCAGCGTCCACTGGTGAGGCCTGGCAATTCGGTGGCGCGTGGCGATGTGATGGCGGACGGTCCCTCCACCGATATGGGTGAGTTGGCCCTGGGGCAGAACATGCGGGTCGCCTTTATGCCCTGGAATGGCTACAACTTCGAGGATTCTATCCTGATCTCCGAGCGTGTTGTGCAGGAGGACAGGTTCACCACAATTCACATCGAAGAGCTGACCTGCATGGCGCGGGATACCAAGCTTGGATCTGAAGAGATCACCGGCGATATCCCCAATGTTGGTGAGGCTGCATTGGCGAAGCTGGATGAGTCCGGCATCGTCTATGTCGGCGCCGAGGTGAAAGAGGGCGATATCCTGGTGGGCAAAGTGACCCCCAAGGGTGAGACTCAACTGACCCCTGAGGAAAAATTGCTTCGCGCCATCTTTGGTGAGAAGGCGGCGGATGTGAAAGATACCTCGCTGCGTGTCTCATCCGGCCGTGTCGGTACCGTTATCGATGTTCAGGTGTTCACCCGTGACGGCGTCGATAAGGATGCTCGTGCGATGGAGATTGAGAACTCCGAGATGGAGATGGTGCGCAAGGATCTGGATGAGCAGTTGCGTATTCTTGAAGAGGATACCTTCCAGCGTGTCGAGAGGATGCTGCTGAACAAGGTTGCCGATGGCGGCCCGGCGGGCCTTAAGGCTGGCGCCAAGATCACCAAAAGCTATCTCACCGAGCTGGAGCGAGGGCAGTGGCTTGAGATCCGTCTTCGCAGCGAGGAGCCGGCTGCACAGCTGGAGTCGATTGCCGGACAGATCAAGCAACAGCGTGAAGAGTACCGCGAACGCTTCGAGGAGAAGCGCCGCAAACTCACCGCCGGTGACGATCTGGCGCCCGGTGTACTCAAAATGGTGAAGGTCTATGTAGCGGTGAAGCGACGCATCCAGCCGGGTGACAAGATGGCCGGTCGTCACGGTAACAAGGGTGTAATCTCGATGATTGTACCCGCCGAGGATATGCCCTTTGATGAAAACGGTGAGCCGGTGGATGTTGTGCTTAACCCCCTGGGTGTGCCGTCACGTATGAATGTCGGGCAGATTCTTGAGACTCACCTTGGCTGGGCGGCAAAGGGTGTCGGTCGTAAGATCAACGCCCTGCTTGAGTCCCAGGCGAAACTTGCTGACCTGCGTGGCTACCTTGATAAGGTCTACAATACCAGTGGCAAGCAAGAGGATCTCGATAGCTTCAACGATGACCAGATCATCGAGTTGGCGCGTAACCTTACCGCTGGTGTGCCGATGGCGACGCCGGTGTTTGACGGTGCTACGGAAGATGAGATCCGGGGACTCCTGGCGTTGGCCGATCTCCCCACCAGCGGTCAGACAACACTATATGATGGACGTACCGGCGAGGCGTTTGACCGCCAGGTCACGGTCGGTTACATGTATATGCTGAAGTTGAACCACCTGGTTGACGACAAGATGCACGCCCGCTCCACCGGCCCCTACAGTCTGGTTACCCAGCAGCCACTGGGTGGTAAGGCGCAGTTTGGCGGCCAGCGCTTCGGTGAGATGGAGGTGTGGGCGCTGGAGGCATATGGCGCCGCCTATACACTCCAGGAGATGCTGACGGTGAAGTCGGATGATGTTACCGGCCGTACCCGCATGTACAAGAATATTGTTGACGGAAATCATCAGATGGAGGCGGGTATGCCCGAATCCTTCAACGTGCTGGTGAAAGAGATCCGCTCACTGGGTATCAATATTGAACTGGAACGGGAATAGGGTCTGTTATCACTTCTCGAAATAAGAGACAGAGTTGATATAGCAGCAAGACCCACTAGTTAGGAGAAACGATCTTGAAAGATCTACTTAATATGCTGAAACAGCAGGAGCAGACCGAGGATTTTGACTCAATCCGAATCGGCCTGGCTTCTCCCGATATGATCCGTTCCTGGTCTTTCGGCGAGGTGAAAAAGCCTGAGACCATCAACTACCGGACCTTTAAACCGGAGCGAGATGGCCTTTTTTGTGCCAAGATTTTCGGCCCGATCAGCGATTTTGAATGCCTCTGTGGCAAATACAAGCGCCTTAAGCACCGTGGTGTAGTATGCGAGAAGTGCGGCGTTGAGGTGACGCTGGCAAAGGTGCGGCGTGAGCGCATGGGCCACATTGAGTTGGCCAGTCCGGTAGCGCACATCTGGTTTCTCAAGTCGCTCCCTTCACGCATCGGCCTGCTGCTCGATATGACGCTGCGTGACATCGAACGGGTGCTCTACTTTGAGTCGTTTGTTGTAGTCGATCCCGGCATGACCCCGCTGGAGCGTGGTCAGTTGCTGACCGATGAGCAGTATCTCGAAGCGATCGAGGAGAACGGTGATGAGTTCGAGGCCAAGATGGGTGCCGAAGCGGTGTTCGACCTGCTGCGCACCATCGACCTGCCTAGGGAAGTTGAAACCCTGAGGGAAGAGATTCTCAACACCAACTCCGAGACCAAGCTCAAGAAGCTGAGCAAGCGGGTCAAGCTGGTAGAGTCACTTCATGCGTCGGGTAATCGCCCGGAGTGGATGGTGATGACCGTGCTGCCGGTACTGCCTCCCGAGTTGCGCCCGCTGGTGCCTCTCGATGGAGGCCGTTTTGCCACTTCGGATCTTAATGACCTCTATCGGCGCGTTATCAACCGTAACAACCGCCTGAAACGTCTGCTCGATCTCAATGCGCCCGATATCATCGTACGTAATGAGAAGCGCATGCTGCAGGAGTCTGTCGATGCACTGCTCGACAACGGTCGTCGCGGTCGCGCCATTACCGGAACCAATAAGCGTCCGTTAAAATCCCTTGCCGACATGATCAAGGGCAAGCAGGGCCGCTTCCGTCAGAACCTGCTGGGTAAGCGTGTCGACTACTCCGGTCGTTCGGTTATCGTGGTCGGACCGACCCTCAAGCTCCATCAGTGTGGTCTGCCGAAGAAGATGGCGCTGGAGCTGTTTAAGCCGTTTATCTTCTCCAAGCTGCAACTGCGCGGTCACGCCACCACCATCAAGGCGGCGAAGAAGCTGGTGGAGCGCGGCACCAGTGAAGTCTGGGATATTCTCGAAGAGGTGATCCGCGAGCATCCAGTGATGCTCAACCGCGCGCCTACACTTCACCGTCTCGGTATCCAGGCTTTTGAGCCGGTACTGATTGAAGGTAAGGCGATTCAGCTGCATCCGCTGGTCTGTACTGCATTTAACGCCGACTTTGACGGCGATCAGATGGCAGTCCATGTCCCACTCTCTATTGAGGCGCAGTTGGAAGCGCGCAGTCTGATGATGTCCACCAATAACATCCTCTCGCCTGCCAATGGTGAACCGATCATTGTGCCCTCCCAGGATGTGGTGCTGGGTCTCTACTTCATGACCCGCTCACGGGTTAACGCCAAGGGCGAAGGGATGATCTTTGCCAACGTGAAAGAGGTGCATCGCGCCTACGATTCACGGGCGGTGGATCTGCAGGCTTGTGTCAAGGTGCGGCTGACCGACTGGGTGATGGGTGATGATGGTGAGTTTGCCGAGCGTACCCAGATCTGGGATACCACGATCGGGCGGGCGCTGTTCTCTGAAATTCTACCCATGGGCCTCACCTTCGACCTGATCAATCAGGCGATGGGAAAGCGCGCCATCTCCAACCTGATTGATGTCTGCTACCGCCGTGTCGGTCTTAAAGCGAGTGTCGTGTTTGCCGATCAGGTGATGTATATGGGTTTCCGTCTGGCGACGCGTGCCGGCGTCTCCATCGGCATGAACGACATGACTATTCCGGAAGAGAAGGGGCCGATTCTGGCTGCCGCCGAACGGGAAGTGAAAGAGATCCAAAATCAGTACGCCTCTGGTCTGGTGACCAACGGAGAGCGCTACAACAAAGTGGTTGATATCTGGTCACATACCAATGATCAGGTGGCCAAGGCGATGATGAGTCACCTCGGTAAAGAGCAGGTAATCGACAGGCATGGTGATAAGGTCGAACAGGATTCGTTCAACTCCATCTACATGATGGCCGACTCCGGAGCCCGTGGCTCCGCCGCTCAGATACGTCAGCTGGCCGGTATGCGCGGTCTGATGGCAAAGCCGGACGGCTCCATCATTGAGACGCCGATCACCGCCAACTTCCGTGAAGGTCTTGACGTACTGCAGTACTTCATCTCAACTCACGGTGCCCGCAAAGGTCTGGCCGATACCGCGCTGAAGACAGCCAACTCCGGTTATCTGACCCGCCGTCTGGTCGATGTTGCCCAGGATATGGTGGTGCTGGAAGAGGACTGTGGTACCGAAGAGGGTCTCGACATGCACCCGATCATTGAGGGTGGTGATGTGGTCGAGCCTTTGGGTGACCGTATCCTTGGCCGTATCACTTCAGCCCATCTCTACAAGCCCGGCAGCGATGAGCTGATTTGTGAAACCGGTACGCTGATTGATGAAGCCTGGGTTGAGCTCTTTGAAGAGCTTGGTATCGATCACATTAAAGTGCGATCTCCGATTCTCTGTAAAGCACGCGCCGGTGTTTGCAGCAGCTGTTACGGGCGCGATCTTGCGCGCGGCCACCAGGTGAATATGGGTGAAGCGGTGGGTGTCATCGCCGCCCAGTCGATTGGTGAGCCAGGCACCCAGCTGACCATGCGTACCTTTCATATCGGTGGTGCGGCATCCCGTGCAGCGGCGATCAACAGCATTGAAGTGAAGTCAGCCGGTACTGTCAGACTGCATAATATCAAGACCATTCTGCATAAGAGCGGACATTTGGTGGCAGTCTCCCGCTCCGGTGAGTTGACACTGATTGATAAGGATGGTCGTGAGCGTGAGCGCTACAAGGTGCCTTACGGCGCCAGTATTTCGGTTTCCGACGGTGACACCGTTGGCGGCGGTCAGATGGTCGCCAACTGGGATCCCCATACACACCCGGTAATTACCGAGGTGGCGGGTAAGATTGAGTTTGTTGAGTTCATCGACGGAGTCAGCGTTCAGAGTAAAGTGGATGACGTCACCGGCCTTGTCTCTCTTGAGATTATAGATCCTAAACAGCGTCCGGCGGCAGGCAAGGATCTGCGCCCAATGGTGAAGTTGCTGGATGAGGAAGGCAAAGATCTCAATATCGCCGGCACCGAAATTCCGGCGCACTACTACCTCCCTGCGGGTGCGGTGGTTATTGTCGCCGACGGTGGCATGGTTCTGGTGGGTGACACGCTGGCGCGTATTCCTCAGGAGTCTTCAAAAACCCGGGATATCACGGGTGGTCTGCCGCGTGTTGCCGATCTGTTTGAGGCACGCAAGCCGAAAGAGCCTGCGATCCTGGCTGAGGCGACGGGTACCGTCGGTTTCGGTAAGGACACCAAGGGCAAGCAGCGCCTGGTGATCACCGATGCGGATGGTGTCTCTCATGAGGATCTGATTCCCAAGTGGCGCCACGTCAATGTCTTTGAGGGCGAGCATGTGGCCCGTGGTGAGGTGATTTCCGACGGTGAGTTCAACCTCCACGATATTCTGCGATTGAAGGGAGTGATCCCTCTGGCCAATTACTTGGTGAACGAAATTCAAGATGTCTACCGGCTGCAGGGTGTGAAGATCAACGATAAGCATATCGAGGTCGTGATTCGGCAGATGCTGCGCAAGGTTGAGATCAAGGCGGCGGGTGACACCCAGCTATTGAGGGGTGAGCAGATTGAGCGTTCCCAGATGAGGGCGGCGAATGCCAAGGTGGAAGCCGAAGGCAAGCACCCGGCATTGTGGGAGCCGATCCTGTTGGGTATCACCAAAGCGTCGCTGGCAACCGAGTCGTTTATCTCCGCCGCCTCTTTCCAGGAGACGACCCGCGTTCTTACCGAGGCTTCGGTACGCGGTTCCAACGACATACTGATGGGGCTGAAGGAGAACGTCATTGTCGGGCGTCTGATCCCGGCAGGTACCGGCTCCTCCTACCACAACGATCGGCATCGCCGTCGCCGTGGCGAGCTTGATATGGAAGCTGTCGCTATGCCAGCGGAGATGGGAGCTGACGAGGTGACAGAGGCGATAAAACAGGCGCTTAATACCGCCGATAGCTGATTTTTCCCGGTTATGTGAGGTGCGGTGTCACAAAATAGTATTTTGCGATACCGTATCCCTTTATATCGATGATTCATTACAGGATACCGTTTATAGTTATTGACAGGGGGGTGTAGGCTCCGTAGAATACGCGCTCTTCTGAGTGGCACTTCATTAACTAGCTGGTATCAGAACTCTATATATCTCAAGTAGTTAAATATACTTGGGTCAGGTTACTAAGCTTGTGTTGGTACTTTCACGGCGGTGGTTTCGTCGGTGGATGTACATGACGCTCGCTTTTCTGGTGCGATAGGGGCGCGAAAGCGAACCCTGGAGACGGAATTAAAGATGGCAACAATCAATCAATTGGTGCGCAAGCCCCGCAAGCGCAAAATAGAGAAAAGCAATGTGCCGGCCCTGGAGGCTGGTCCACAGAAGCGTGGTGTCTGTACCCGTGTATACACGACTACGCCGAAAAAGCCCAACTCTGCACTGCGTAAGGTGGCACGTGTACGTCTCACCAATGGTTACGAGGTAACAAGCTATATCGGTGGTGAAGGGCATAACCTGCAGGAGCACTCAGTGGTGCTGATTCGCGGTGGTCGTGTCAAGGATCTTCCGGGTGTACGTTACCATGTGGTTCGCGGCAGCCTCGATACCTCGGGTGTGGAAAGTCGTCGTCAGGGCCGTTCCAAGTACGGTGCCAAGCGGCCTAAGAGCTGATTGAAAGCCAGGGCCCACAGAGAGAACAGGACTGATTAGAGATGTCTAGAAGACGAGTTGTAGCAAAGCGCGAGATTCTGCCTGATCCCAAGTTTGGAAGTCAGTTGCTTGCCAAGTTTATCAACATGGTGATGGTGGACGGCAAGAAATCTGTCGCTGAGCGCATTATCTACGGTGCACTTCAGCGTATGAGTGAGAAGGTCGGTAACGACCCGATCGAAATGCTCGAAAAGGCGCTGGAAAATGTACGCCCGCTGGTTGAGGTTAAGTCCCGCCGTGTCGGTGGCGCCACTTACCAGGTGCCGATCGAAGTGCGTCAGATCCGCCGAAACACCCTGGCGATGCGCTGGCTGATTGATGCGGCACGCAAGCGCAGTGAAAAGTCGATGGCTTTTCGTCTCGCGGGTGAACTTACGGATGCTTCCGAGTCACGCGGCTCAGCCGTGAAGAAGCGTGAAGATACCCATCGTATGGCAGAAGCCAACAAGGCCTTCTCTCACTACCGCTGGTAAGCTATATCCTCGCTTTGTGGCGAGGTTGCAGTAACCTTTTTTTGCTCTTTAACATTGTCGACCGGATATAGTAAGTGGCGCGTAGCACACCTATCAATCGCTATCGTAATCTTGGCATCATGGCACACATTGATGCAGGCAAGACGACGACTACCGAGCGCATCCTTTTCTACACCGGCGTTTCCCATAAGATTGGCGAGGTGCATGACGGCGCCGCAACAATGGATTGGATGGAGCAAGAGCAGGAGCGTGGTATCACTATCACCTCCGCCGCCACTACCTGTTTCTGGAGTGGCATGGGTAAACAGTTTCCCAAACACCGTATCAACATTATCGATACCCCCGGGCATGTCGACTTCACTATTGAGGTTGAGCGCTCACTGAGGGTGCTTGATGGTGCTTGTGCGGTGTTTTGTGCTGTTGGCGGTGTGGAGCCTCAGTCAGAGACCGTCTGGCGACAGGCCAATAAGTATGGCGTCCCAAGGATTGCATTCGTCAATAAGATGGATCGTATGGGCGCTGACTTTCTGCGTGTGGTGGAGCAGGTGCGCAGCCGACTGGGTGCAAATCCAGTACCGTTACAGATAGCCATCGGCGCGGAAGAGAATTTTATAGGCGTTGTCGACCTGGTCACGATGAAGGCGATTGTCTGGGATGAGGCGTCCCGGGGTATGGAGTTCGAGGAGCATGAGATTCCAGCCGAACTGCAGTCTCTTGCTGAAAAGTGGCGGGAAAATCTGGTCGAGGCAGCGGCCGAAGCCAGTGATGAGCTAATGGAGCGTTACCTCGATGAGGGTGACCTCTCTGCCGAAGAGATCAGGGCAGGATTGCGACTTCGCACCTTGGCCAATGAGATTACACCGATGCTGTGTGGCAGTGCCTTTAAGAACAAGGGGGTACAGGCTGTACTGGATGCTGTAATCGAATATATGCCCTCTCCAGTCGATGTGCCGGCAATCAAGGGTATCCTGGATGATAAGGATGAAACCGAGGCTGAGAGGCCCGCTGACGATGCTGCGCCCTTTGCTGCACTGGCGTTTAAAATTGCCACTGATCCTTTTGTAGGCAATTTAACTTTTTTTCGTGTATACTCCGGCGTCCTCAATTCAGGAGATACAGTTTTCAACCCGGTGAAGGGTAAAAAAGACCGTATCGGCCGCATCCTGCAGATGCACGCCAATTCCCGTGAGGAGATCAAGGAGGTTCGCGCAGGTGATATCGCAGCGGCGGTAGGACTTAAGGATGTAACAACTGGTGAGACTCTCTGTGCGCTGAGTGATGTAATCACTCTGGAGCGAATGGAGTTTCCTGAGCCGGTGATCGCGGTGGCGGTTGAGCCAAAAACCGTCGCGGATCAGGAGAAGATGGGAGTTGCACTCTCCAAGCTGGCTTATGAGGATCCCTCGTTTCGTGTCCACACCGATGAGGAGTCCGGGCAGACGATTATCGCTGGAATGGGCGAGCTGCACCTGGAGATTATCGTCGATCGCATGAAGCGTGAGTTCAGTGTTGAGGCCAATGTGGGCGCACCCCAAGTGGCTTATCGTGAGACGATACGCAAAAGGGTCAAGCAGGAAGGGAAGTTTATACGTCAGTCAGGCGGTCGCGGTCAGTATGGCCATGTCTACCTGCGGATTGAGCCGAATGAACCTGGTGCGGGCTATGAGTTCGTCAATGAGATCATCGGCGGAGCGGTTCCAAGGGAGTACATTCCGGCGGTGGACAAGGGCGTTCAGGAGCAGATGCAGAATGGTGTCATCGCCGGCCATCCGATGGTTGATATTAAGGTGACCCTGTATGACGGCTCCTACCATGATGTTGATTCGAGCGAAATGGCGTTCAAGATTGCTGGCTCGATCTGTTTTCGGGATGGAGCGTCAAAAGCGAGACCGGTTCTGCTGGAGCCGATGATGGGTGTAGAGGTGGTGACACCCGAAGAGTATATGGGTGACGTGATGGGCGATCTCAGTAGTCGCCGAGGAATTTTGCAGGGTATGGATGATTCCCCTGCAGGCAAGCAGATAAAAGCTGAAGTGCCGCTCTCCGAGATGTTCGGTTACGCAACAGACCTGCGTTCCGCAACACAGGGGCGTGCGACCTACAGCATGGAGTTTTGCAAGTATAACGAAGTCCCGGCGCGGATCGCCGAGGCTCTCGCCAAGAAACAGTGATCCTTAAGGGGTAGATATCGTGTCCAAGGAAAAATTCGAGCGTACAAAACCGCATGTAAACGTCGGTACCATCGGTCACGTTGACCATGGCAAGACCACGTTGACCGCAGCGATCACTAAGGTGATGGCAGAGGCCCGTGGCGGCGAGTTCAAAGACTATGCTGACATCGACAACGCTCCGGAAGAGCGTGAGCGCGGCATTACCATCGCCACCGCCCATGTTGAGTATGAGTCAGAAGAGCGTCACTACGCTCATGTTGACTGCCCGGGACATGCTGATTACGTCAAGAACATGATCACTGGTGCGGCGCAGATGGACGGAGCCATCCTGGTGGTATCCGCAGCAGACGGCCCCATGCCTCAGACCCGTGAGCACATTCTGCTCTCACGTCAGGTCGGCGTTCCCTACATCCTTGTCTACATGAACAAGGCTGATATGGTTGATGACGAAGAGCTGATCGAGCTGGTTGAGATGGAGATCCGCGAACTGCTGGATATCTACGAGTTCCCAGGTGATGACACCCCGATCGTCGTCGGCTCGGCACTGAAAGCGCTGGAAGGTGATACCTCTGATATCGGTATTCCTTCGATCATCAAGCTGGTTGAGGAGATGGATGCTTATATCCCGACCCCGGAGCGTGATACCGAAAAGCCGTTTTTGATGCCGATTGAGGATGTCTTCTCAATCTCCGGACGTGGTACCGTAGTCACCGGTCGAATCGAGCGCGGCATTGTCCATGTCGGTGACGAGATCGCGATTGTCGGCATTAAAGATACCTCCAAGACCACCTGTACCGGTGTTGAGATGTTCCGCAAGTTGCTGGATCAGGGTGAGGCGGGCGACAACGTTGGCGTACTGCTTCGTGGCACCAAGCGTGATGAGGTTGAGCGTGGCCAGGTACTGGCGAAGCCCGGCAGCATCACCCCGCACACCCACTTTGAAGCTGAGGTGTACGTGCTGAGCAAAGACGAAGGCGGCCGTCACACACCGTTCTTCAACAACTACCGTCCGCAGTTCTACTTCCGCACGACGGATGTGACCGGCGCCTGTGACCTGCCTGAGGGTGTGGAGATGGTGATGCCGGGAGATAACGTAAAGATGCAGGTCGAGCTGATTGCTCCGATCGCAATGGAAGAGGGTCTGCGTTTTGCTATTCGTGAAGGCGGTCGTACCGTCGGCGCGGGTGTTGTTGCAAAAATCATCGAGTAATTTTGAGTAATTGATATGGCCAACCAGAGAATACGTATTCGACTGAAGGCTTTCGATCATCGTCTGATCGATCAGTCCGCACGTGAGATCGTAGACACCGCGAAGCGTACCGGCGCCCAGGTTCATGGACCGATACCGCTGCCGACCAAAAAAGAGCGTTATACCGTTCTGATTTCACCGCACGTCAACAAAGACGCTCGGGATCAGTACGAGATTCGCACCCATAAGCGTCTGATGGATATTGTCGATCCAACCGACAAGACTGTTGATGCATTGATGAAGCTGGACCTTGCAGCCGGCGTTGATGTTCAAATCAAGCTGAACTGAGGTTAAGAAGATGGCGATTGGAATTGTCGGACGCAAAGTAGGCATGACCCGAGTCTTCACTGAAGAGGGTGCATCTGTACCTGTCACAGTGATAGAGGTAGCACCTAACCGGGTTACGCAACTGCGTACAGAAGAGATTGACGGCTACACTGCTGTCCAGATAACCACCGGAAGCCGTAAAAGCTCCCGTGTCAACAAAGCGATGGCGGGTCACTATGCCAAGGCCGGTGTTGAAGCGGGCCGCGGTATTTGGGAGTTCCGTCTTGCAGAAGGCGAAGGTGAGGGTATTGAGGTTGGTGGTCAGATCAATGTTGATATTTTTGAAAACGGCCAGGTTGTTGACGTACGCGGTACGAGCAAGGGTAAGGGGTTTCAGGGTGGTGTGAAACGCCACAACTTCACCATGCAGGACGCTACACACGGTAACTCTATATCACATCGTGCAGCAGGCTCTATTGGTCAGTGCCAAACTCCGGGCCGTGTGTTCAAAGGTAAAAAAATGGCTGGGCATATGGGTAATGTCCAGTGTGCTACACAGAACATCGAAATTGTTCGTGTAGACGTTGAACGTAATCTTTTGTTGGTGAAGGGATCGGTACCCGGTTCCCGAGGTGGTGATGTAATTGTCACCCCCGCCATCAAGATGCTGAACAAGGGGTAAATACAGATGGACCTCAATGTACAGGCAGGCAGCGGCGATGCGGGAACCCTAGAGGTTTCTGACAACGTCTTTGCAGCAAAATTTAATGAAGAGCTGATTCATCAGGTTGTGACCGCCTACATGGCGGGCGCACGCTCAGGCACCAAGGCACAGAAAAGCCGCTCTGATGTCAGTGGTGGCGGCGCCAAACCCTGGCGTCAGAAAGGTACCGGTCGGGCACGTGCAGGTACTATCCGCAGCCCGATCTGGCGCGGCGGTGGCGTAACCTTTGCCGCCCGTCCACGCAACTATGCGCAGAAGGTCAATCGCAAGATGTACGCAGGTGCACTTAAATCGATCCTCTCTGAATTGGTGCGTAGCGAACGTATGGTAACTGTCGGTGACTTTACTGTCGAAGCACCAAAGACCAAGGAGTTGGTTGCCAAGCTGGGTAGTCTGGGTCTCAACGAGGTGCTGATTGTTGCTGATCAGCCGGATGAGAACCTCTATCTGGCCGCACGTAACCTCTACGGTGTTGATGTTTGCAGTGTCAGCGAAATCGAACCGGTCAGTTTAATCGGATTCAAGAAGGTGCTGATCACCTCCGCTGCGGTGAAAAAGCTGGAGGAGCGTCTGTCATGAATAAAGAGCGTTTGATGCAGGTTCTTCTGGGACCAGTGATTTCAGAGAAAAGCACTAATGCTGCAGATGCAGCCAGGCAGTTTGTCTTCCAGGTTGTTCCGGATGCCACCAAGCCTGAGATCAAAAAAGCTGTAGAGCTTATGTTTGATGTATCAGTGCAGAGTGTTCGCGTAGTCAATATCAAAGGCAAGGCAAAACGTTTCGGCGCCATCATGGGTCGCCGCAACAGTGTACGCAAAGCTTACGTCAAGTTGGCTGAAGGCAGTGATATCGATTTTGGTGCAGGCGCCTAACGGGCGCGGCGGAAAGAATCAGTTAGAGCGGAAGCAAGACAATGGCAATCGTTAAAACCAAACCAACATCACCCGGACGCCGGTTTGTAGTCAAGGTTGTAAACCCTGATCTGCACAAGGGAGCGCCACACGGCCCTCTTCTGGAAAAGAAGAGCAAGAGCGGTGGTCGCAACAACAATGGCCGCATTACTACCCGTCATCGTGGCGGTGGTCATAAGCAGCGTTACCGTGTGATCGACTTCAAACGCGATAAAGATGGCATCGAAGGCACTATCGAGCAGATTGAGTACGATCCCAACCGGACCGCAAACATCGCTCTGATCAAGTATGCCGATGGCGAACGTCGCTATATCATTGCACCCAAGGGTGCTAGTGCAGGCAATGCCGTGATGTCCGGTGAAGCAGCAGAGATTCGCTCCGGTAACTGTATGCCGATGCGCAATATTCCACTCGGCTCGATGATTCATTGTATCGAGATGAAGCTTGGTAAAGGCGCCCAGATAGCGCGTTCTGCCGGAACATCCGCACAATTGGTTGCACGTGAGGGTGAGTATGCTACCCTTCGCCTCCGCTCAGGCGAGATGCGCAAGGTTCGCTCTGAATGCCGTGCGGTAATCGGTGAGGTAAGTAACTCCGAACACACCCTGCGCAAACTGGGCAAGGCGGGAGCTACCCGCTGGCGAGGTGTTCGTCCCACTGTTCGTGGTGTCGCAATGAACCCGGTTGATCACCCACATGGTGGTGGTGAGGGTCGTACTTCGGGCGGCCGCCATCCAGTTAATCCATGGGGTGTTCCAACCAAGGGCTACAAGACCCGTACCAACAAACGCACGGATAAGATGATTGTGCGTCGTCGCAATCGTAAATAACCGGAACCGAGGTAAGCTAAGGTGCCACGTTCAATTAAAAAAGGCCCATTCATCGATCACCATCTGGTAAAGAAGGTGGATGAAGCAGTGGCAAGCAAAATCAAACGTCCAATAAAAACTTGGTCGCGTCGCTCAATGATTTCACCGGATATGGTGGGGTTGACCATAGCGGTCTACAACGGGCGCCAACATGTACCAGTTCTTATTTCTGAGAATATGGTTGGCCACAAACTCGGTGAGTTTGCAGTGACCCGCACCTATCGCGGTCACACGGCTGACAAGAAAACTAATCGTTAACGGGAAGCGAACCATGCAGGCACTGGCTAAACTGCGCTATGCGCGCATCTCGGCACAGAAGGGTCGACTGGTCGCAGACCAGATACGAGGTCTCTCTGTGGAGAAGGCTCTGGAAACGCTTACCTTCAGTAAGAAGAAAGGCGCCGACCTGATGAAGAAGGTACTCGACTCTGCGATAGCAAATGCGGAGAACAACGAGGGTGCAGATATCGATGAATTGAAGGTTGCCGTCGTCATGGTTGATGAAGGGCCGACAATGAAACGTATTCGTGCACGAGCCAAGGGCCGTGCGGCTCGAATTTTGAAACGCAGCAGTCACATTACTGTGACTGTCTCGGACAAGTAAGGCAAGAGAGGCCATTATGGGTCAGAAAGTACATCCAACAGGTATTCGGCTGGGCATCGTCAAACAGCATACCTCCAAGTGGTTTGCTGAATCGAAAGACTATGCCGACCTTCTGAATGCAGATCTTGAGGTACGTGAATATCTGAAGAAGCGCCTCTCTCAGGCGTCGGTCAGCCGCATTCAGATTGATCGTCCTGCAAAGAATGCCCACATCACCATCCATACCGCACGTCCCGGTATTGTGATCGGTAAAAAGGGTGAGGATATCGATAAGCTACGCGCTGAAGTGTCCCGCAGGATGGGTATACCGGTTCACATCAGTGTTGAAGAGATCCGTAAGCCGGAGTTGGATGCACAGCTTGTTGCCGAGGGAATTACCCAGCAGCTTGAGCGCCGTGTCATGTTCCGCCGCGCTATGAAGCGCTCGGTTCAGACAGCAATGCGCCTCGGCGCAGGTGGTATCAAGGTGCATATCGCAGGCCGTCTTAACGGTGCGGAGATTGCGCGCAGTGAGTGGTATAGAGAGGGAAGGGTTCCCTTGCATACCCTGCGTGCTGATATCGACTATGGCTTTGCCGAGGCAAATACCACATACGGTATTATTGGTGTAAAGGTTTGGGTCTTTAAGGGTGAGGTCTTTGATGGCGCTCCCGTAGAAGAAGAGAAAGCACCCAAACGCAGGCCTGGGAAGAGGGATTAATCATGTTAATGCCGAAGCGGACAAAATTCCGTAAAATGATGAAAGGTCGTAATCGCGGTCTTGCCAACCGGGGCAGTAAAGTCAGCTTCGGTGAATTTGGCCTGCAGGCCGTAGGTCGCGGCAGACTGACTTCACGTCAGATCGAGGCTGCACGTCGTACCATCACCCGTCAGGTAAAACGTGGCGGTAAGTTGTGGATCCGGGTCTTCCCGGACAAGCCGATCACCAGTAAGCCTCTTGAAGTGCGTCAGGGTAAAGGTAAGGGTAACGTTGAGTATTGGGTTGCTCAGATTCAGCCTGGCCGCATGCTATATGAAATAGAAGGTGTAGACGAAGAGATGGCGCGTGAGGCGTTTAGTCTTGCTGCTGCAAAGCTCCCGTTTAAAACCGCCTTTACAAAACGGACGGTACTGTGATGAATGCGACAGAACTCCGGGGTAAGAGCCCGGTTGAACTGGAAGAGTCTCTGCTGGAGCTGCGTAGAGAGCAGTTCAACCTGCGTATGCAGCGTGGAAGCGGGCAGTTGAGTCGTCCATCTGAGATGAATCGGGTACGCAAGTCCATTGCACGTATCAAAACCGTTTTGAATCAATTGAAAGCAGGTGAAGCATCATGAGCGAGCAGGAAGTGAGTAATCGCACGCTCCAGGGGCGCGTGGTCAGCGATAAGATGGATAAGACTGTCACTATAATGGTCGAGCGTCAGGTAAAGCATCCGCTGTATGGCAAATATATCCGTCGTTCCACCAAGGTACACGCTCATGACGAAAGTAATGAGTGTGGAATGGGAGATATGGTGATCGTTGAACAGTGCCGTCCGCTGTCAAAGAGCAAGACTTGGCGTCTGGTCAAGGTTGTTGAGAAGGCGTCCTGAAGACGGGCCTTGGAAAAAACGGTTTTTGTAACACTGATTTATAGTTTGGGATAGTCCAATGATCCAGATGCAGACAATGCTGAACGTTGCTGACAACAGCGGCGCAAAGCGGGTCCAGTGCATTAAAGTACTGGGAGGCTCGCACCGTCGTTATGCCGGTATCGGGGATATTATTAAAGTGAGCATCAAGGATGCCATGCCCCGAGGCAAGGTAAAAAAAGGTGACGTTTATAACGCTGTTGTTGTTCGCACAAAAAAAGGCGTTCGTCGTTCTGATGGATCACAGATCCGTTTTGACGGAAATGCCGCAGTTTTGCTGAACACCCAACTGCAGCCTATCGGAACCCGTATATTCGGTCCGGTTACCCGTGAATTGCGCAGCGAGCGTTTTATGAAAATAATCTCGCTTGCGCCTGAAGTGCTCTGAGGGGTGAATCATGGCATTGCGTAAGATAAAAAAAGGTGACCAGGTCATTGTCATTGCTGGCAAGGACAAGGGTAAGCAGGGAACCGTCCTGCGCGTGATCGACGACAAAGTTGTCGTTGAAAACATCAACATAGTCAAGAAGCACACCAAGGCAAATCCCACAAAGGGTGAGCAGGGCGGTATTCTCGATAAAGAGATGCCACTGGATGCATCCAATGTTGCTATCTACAACTCGACCAGCGGCAAGGCTGATCGTGTAGGTATCAAGAGTCTGGATGATGGACGCAAAGTGCGCTACTTCAAATCCAACGGCGAAGTCGTGGATATCTGAGGCGGATAGTTAAGATGGCAAGATTACAGCAACTTTACCGCGATGAGATCGTGGGTCAGCTGAAAGAGAAATTCAGCTTCAAGAGCGTGATGGAAGTCCCTAAGATCACCAAAATAACACTCAATATGGGTGTCGGTGATGCAATTGGCGACAAGAAGGTAATGGAGTACGCCGTCAGTGATATGGTGAGGATTGCAGGTCAAAAGCCTGTCGTTACCATGGCGCGAAAATCAGTCGCCGCTTTCAAGGTACGTGAGGGTTGGCCGATCGGTTGCAAGGTGACCCTGCGCGGTGAGCGAATGTATGAGTTCCTTGACCGCCTGATTAGTATTGCCATCCCCCGTATCCGAGATTTTCGTGGTATGAGTGTCAAATCGTTCGATGGGCGTGGCAACTACAGCATGGGTGTGAAAGAGCAGATCATGTTCCCGGAGATCGATTACGATAAGATCGATACACTCCGCGGTCTTGATATCACATTCAGCACAACAGCGAAGAGCGATGAAGAGGGGCGTGCACTGCTCGCCGCCTTCAAATTTCCTTTCAAAACCAAGTAGAGTCAGCATGGCAAAAAAGAGCATGATCGCTCGCGAAGTGAAGCGGGCCAAGATAGTCGCAAAGTATGCTAAAAAGCGTGCCGAGTTAAAGGCTGTCATCATCAACCCGAACAGTATGAACGAAGAGGTGGATGATGCTGTTCTTAAGTTGCAGAAGATGCCTCGTGATGCAGCTCCCTCGCGCCAACAGAGGCGTTGCCGGATCAGCGGTCGGCCCCATGCGGTCTATCGAAAGTTTGGCCTTTGCCGCAACATGCTGCGTGAGGCGGCGATGCGCGGGGATGTACCGGGGCTTGTAAAAGCCAGCTGGTAATATATAATACGCCACCCGCATCGTGATGGTGCGGTTCGGCTATTCCGCCAAAGTGGCGGATTTCACCAATCATTTAGGTATCGCGTCTTTATGGGCGGCTGACCTAGAGGGTTTTAAAAATGAGTATGTCTGATCCGATTGCAGACATGTTGACCCGTATTCGCAACGGTCAGCAGGTCGCGAAGGTGGCTGTATCCATGCCATCGTCAAAAAAGAAGAGCGCCATTGCCCAGCTGCTGCTGGATGAAGGCTACATCAAAGGGTTCTCAAGCTCCGAGGATGCTAAAAGCACTCTCAGTGTCGAGCTGAAATACTTCCAGGGCAAACCGGTAATCGAGCTTTTGCAGCGCATCAGCCGGCCGGGCCTGCGGGTCTATAAGGGCACCAACGAGCTGCCCAAGGTTCGCGCCGGGCTGGGTATTGCCATCATTTCCACATCCAAAGGTCTGATGACCGATCGTGCCGCACGTGCTGCGGGCCACGGCGGTGAAGTCCTGGCCTATGTGGCGTAATCGGGAGACATGAAATGTCACGTGTAGGTAAAAATCCGATTACTCTCCCCGCTGGTGTTGATATCACTATCGGCGACGATCAGGTGACTGTCAAGGGTGCCAAGGGTACCCTGCAGTTGTTGCTGCATAGCGCAATCGCTATTAGCCGGGATGAAGCCATAATCACTGTTTCGCCAAAAGCGGAAAATCAGGATCAGTGGGCACTGGCCGGAACATTCCGCGCCCTGATCAACAATATGGTCACTGGTGTTAGTGCAGGCTTTGAAAAAAAGCTCCAGCTGATTGGCGTGGGCTATCGCGCCCAGAGCAAAGGCAAGGTGCTTAATCTTAGCCTCGGCTTCTCTCATCCGATTGAATATACAATCCCTGAGGGAATCACAATCACCACCCCTTCTCAAACCGAGATCGTTGTCGCCGGTTGCGATAAGCAGAGGGTGGGACAGGTTTCTGCAGAGATTCGCTCCTACCGTCCGCCTGAGCCCTATAAGGGTAAGGGTGTCCGATATGCGGATGAGCATGTTCTGCGTAAAGAAGCCAAGAAGAAGTAGGGGTATATAACGATGGACAAAAAATCATCACGTTTGCGTCGCGCCCGTCGTGCCCGCGCAAAAATCCAGGAGTTGGGTGTGCATCGCCTGACAATCTTCCGTACCCCGCGCCACACCTACGCGCAGGTTATCGCTCCCGGCAGCACCCAGGTGGTTGCCAGCGCCTCAACTCTGGATAAGGGAGTTAAGGCCGAGCTTGAAGGAGCTGGTGGTAATTGTGCGGCAGCTGCAACCGTCGGTAAGCTGGTTGCTGAGCGCGCCAAGGCTGCTGGTATCGAACGTGTTGCATTCGATCGTGCAGGATTCAAATACCACGGTCGTGTCAAAGCGCTGGCTGATGCAGCCCGCGAAAACGGTCTTCAGTTCTAAGGGGCAGGCTATGTCTAACTTTAATGCAACTCCGCAAGGCGACGGCCTGATCGAAAAGCTGATACACGTCAATCGTGTAGCTAAAGTGGTCAAAGGTGGTCGAATTTTTAGTTTCACTGCACTCACGGTAGTGGGTGATGGCGAAGGTGGTGTCGGCTTTGGCACCGGCAAGGCGCGTGAAGTGCCGATTGCCATACAGAAAGCGATGGAGAGTGCACGTCGTAACATGCGTAACGCTTCTCTCAACGGCACAACGCTGCAGTATCCAATGATCGGACGCCATGGGGCTGCAAAAGTTTATATGCAGCCTGCTTCTGACGGTACCGGCATTATTGCAGGTGGCGCCATGCGTGCGGTTTGTGAGGCGGTCGGCGTACAGAATGTACTGGCAAAGTGCATCGGCACCAATAACCCGATCAATGTTGTTCGTGCCACAATCAATGCACTGACCGAGATGACGGATCCTGAGTCTGTCGCCGCCAAGCGCGGAAAGACGGTTGAAGAGATTCTGGGGTAAGTCATGGCTGATAAGAAAATGATGAAAGTAACGCTGACCCGCAGCTTGAACGGACGCCTGCAGAATCATAAGGCGTGTGTCAACGGACTTGGGTTGCGTCGTATACGCCAGAGCGTACTGGTTGAGGACAGCGCCTGCACTCGCGGCATGGCCAACAAAGTGTCCTACATGGTCAAGGTTGAGGAGGCGTAACATGCATCTGAACACCATTAAGCCTGCAGAGGGCTCAAAAAAGAATGCCAAGCGTGTAGGCCGAGGTATCGGCAGCGGTTTTGGCAAGACTGCGGGACGCGGTCATAAGGGACAGAAGTCACGTTCAGGCGGCTTCCATAAAGTCGGCTTTGAGGGTGGCCAGATGCCCCTGCAACGCCGTCTGCCAAAGGTGGGATTTACTTCCCGTATCGGTAGAAGCACCGCAGAAGTTCGTCTCGCTGAACTGGCGAAAGTTGATGCTGAAGTGATCGACATGAATGCGCTGCACGCAGCAGGTATTCTGCCACGCACTATGAAGCGGGCGAAAGTGATCCTCTCCGGCAAGATAGAGAAAGCTGTCACTATTAGCGGTCTCGGTGTCACCAAGGGTGCTCGTGCCGCTATTGAAGCGGCCGGTGGCAAGGTCGAGGAATAGATGGCCGCACAGGGCACAAAAGCCGGTATGGCTGGCGCGGGAAAGTACACTGAATTGCGTCAGCGGTTGCTTTTTGTTGTAGCTGCTCTGCTGGTGTTCCGGGTCGGTACCTTTATACCGGTTCCCGGCGTCAACCCGACTGCTATCGCGGCACTTTTTGCTGAGCAGGAAGGGAGCAATATTCTGGACATGTTCAACATGTTCTCGGGTGGCGCTCTGATGCGTGCCAGCCTTTTTGCCCTAGGAATTATGCCTTATATCTCTGCCTCTATTATTATGCAGTTGATGTCGGCGGTGATACCCAAACTTGAACAGTTGAAGAAAGAGGGTGAGCAGGGACGACGCAAGATTACACAGTACACGCGTTATGGAACTGTGGTGCTTGCCACCTTCCAGGCGGTTGGAATATCTCTGGCACTGCAGAGCCAGCAGGCAGGGGGCATGGCGGTAGTCAGTCACACCGGCCCCGGATTTATCCTGACGGCGGTGGTATCGCTGGTGACCGGAACCATGTTCTTGATGTGGCTGGGTGAGCAGATCACCGAGCGTGGATTGGGTAATGGCATCTCGCTGATCATCTTTGCCGGCATTGTTGCAGGGTTGCCTTCCGCCATCGGTGGAACACTGGAGCTGGTTCGTACCGGCGAGATGAATGCGATCACCGTTCTTATTCTGTTCATGCTGGCTGCCGCAGTAACAGCGTTTGTTGTTTTTGTTGAGCGCGGGCAGAGACGGATAACGGTTAATTACGCAAAGCGTCAGCAGGGTCGCAAGATGTTTGCCGCTCAGAGCAGTCACCTGCCTCTGAAGCTGAATATGGCAGGTGTGATCCCGCCAATTTTTGCCTCCAGCATCATCCTCTTCCCATCAACATTGGGACAGTGGTTATCCGGTCAGGAGAATATGCGCTGGCTGCAGGATATTGTTGGTAAATTGCAGCCGGGTGAGCCGATCTATGTACTGCTCTATGCTCTGGCGATTATCTTCTTCTGTTTTTTTTACACCGCACTGGTGTTTAATTCGAGAGAGACTGCCGATAATTTGAAGCGCTCGGGTGCGTTCATCCCCGGATATCGACCGGGTGAGCAGACGGCACGCTATATCGACAGTGTTATGTCACGCCTCACACTGGCCGGTGCGATCTATATTACTGCAGTCTGTCTACTGCCTGAATTTCTGATTGTCGGCTGGAATGTCCCCTTCTATTTTGGTGGTACATCATTGTTGATTATCGTTGTGGTTGTTATGGATTTCATGGCGCAGGTGCAGGCGCATCTGATGTCGCACCAGTATGACGGATTGATGAAGAAAGCGAATTTGAAAGGTGGCGGCACAGGTCTACTGCGCTGAAGCCGGATTAAAGAATAGACAGCATTTTGGAGAGTGAGCCATGAAAGTCAGGGCATCTGTAAAGAAGATATGCCGCAATTGCAAAATCGTCCGCCGCAACGGTGTTGTGCGTGTGATCTGCAAAGAGCCGCGTCACAAACAGCGTCAGGGTTGATTTTTTTCAAGCTTGATTTATTACTAGTATCCAGATAAAATTGCGCGTTTTCCACGCGTAATGTGGATGTAACTTGTTTTTCAGGAGTTAAACCGATGGCCCGTATTGCAGGCGTCAACATTCCGGATCGAAAGCACACAGTTATTGCGCTGACCTCGATCTATGGGATCGGTCGTACCCGCGCTGCCGGTATCTGTGAAGCGGCAGGCATTGCGCAGGACAAGAAAATTCAGGATTTGAGTGAACAGCAGGTTGATGCTCTACGCTCAGAAGTTGCCAAAGTATCCGTAGAGGGTGATCTGAGACGTGAGGTCTCAATGAACATCAAACGACTCATGGATCTTGGTAGCAATCGCGGTATCCGTCATCGTCGTGGCCTTCCTGTTCGGGGCCAGCGCACGAGAACAAACGCCCGTACCCGCAAGGGTCCAAGGCGTCCAATCAAACGATAGATTTGGGGCTGTTGCACCGACTATCTGTTAAAAGACCACAGGAAACAGCAAATGGCAAAACCAGCAAGCCGTTCGCGAAAGAAGGTTAAAAAAGTCGTCACCGATGGTGTCGCCCATATACACGCCTCTTTCAATAACACCATTATCACCATCTCTGATCGCCAGGGTAATGTACTCTCCTGGGCGACTGCCGGCGGCTCAGGCTTCCGCGGTTCGCGTAAAAGTACACCGTTTGCGGCACAGGTTGCCGCTGACCGCGCCGGTGAAGCGGCGAAGGATTACGGTGTCAAGAATCTGGATGTGAACGTGAAGGGCCCGGGGCCCGGTCGGGAGTCTGCAGTTCGTGCACTCAATAATGCCGGTTTCAAGATCACCAGCATTTGTGATGTTACGCCGATCCCGCACAATGGTTGCCGCCCGCCGAAAAAGCGTCGCGTCTGATCAGGAGTTATAGAGAGTCATGGCAAGATTTATTGGACCAAAATGTAAGCTGAGCCGTCGCGAAGGAACAGATTTGTTCCTTAAAAGTCGTGCGCGCTCGATCGAATCAAAATGTAACATGGAGAAGCAGCCAGGGCAGGGTGATGACCGTCGTCGCCGCCTGTCAGACTACGGCCTGCAGCTTCGTGAAAAGCAGAAAATGCGCCGTATATACGGTGTAATGGAGAAGCAGTTCCGTAACTACTATAAGGCAGCCGCCCTAGGTAAAGGTGCGACAGGTGAAAACCTTCTTCGTCTTCTCGAGCAGCGCCTTGATAACGTTGTGTACCGCATGGGCTTTGGTGCCACTCGCTCCGAGTCACGGCAGCTGGTGAGTCATAAGGCAATTGAGGTTAATGGTAAGGTGGTCAATGTTCCATCTTACAAAATCCAGCCAGAAGACGTTATCACCATACGTGAAAAAGCAAAGAAACAGGTACGAATCCAGAGCTCCCTCACAATTGCGGCAGAGTACGGATTTGTTGAGTGGATTAGCGTTGATTCAAAGGCAATGAGTGGTACGTTCAAGCGTGATCCCGATCGTACAGAGCTGCCTGCCGAGATCAATGAACAGCTGGTTGTCGAGCTGTACTCCAAATAAGGTTAATTGAGGGACTGAAATGCCTGAATTTATAGCCGACTTTCTGAAGCCGCGCCTAGTCAGTGTACAGCAGATAACCGAACATCACGCTAAGATCTCTCTGGAGCCAATGGAGCGTGGTTTTGGTCATACGCTTGGCAATGCGTTGCGCAGAATTCTGCTCTCCTCAATGCCTGGTTGCGCAGTGGTCGATGCAGAGATTGATGGTGTGCTCCATGAGTACACCAGTATTGAGGGCGTGCAGGAAGATGTACTTGAGATCATGCTGAATCTCAAGGATCTCGCACTCATTATGCATACCCGTAGTGAAGCCGCCCTGGTGTTGAAAAAATCGGGACCCGGTCCGGTGCTTGGGAGTGACATTACACTCGATCATGATGTTGAAATCGCCAATCCTGATCATGTTATAGCCAATCTTACCAAAGAGGGTGAGTTGAGCATGACGTTGAAGGTGGCTAAAGGGCTGGGTTACCAGCCGGCAACCACCCGTAACACTGAACAGAGTGAGGATCGTCCAATCGGCAGTCTGCAACTCGATGCATCCTTCTCTCCGGTGCGCCGCGTCGCCTACTCGGTAGAGGCTGCGAGGGTTGAGCAGCGTACCGACCTTGATCGTCTGGTGATTGATCTGGAAACCGATGGAACCATCGATCCGGAGGAGGCGATTCGCCGCGCAGCCACCATACTTCAGGATCAACTTTCGGCATTTGTCAGCCTGGATCAGACCGCAACTGCTGAGGCTCCTCCAGAGAGCAGTAAGCCGGCAATTGATCCGATTCTGCTGCGTCCGGTGGATGATCTGGAATTGACCGTGCGCTCAGCAAACTGTCTTAAGGCGGAAAATATCTTTATGATCGGTGACCTGATTCAGCGTACCGAGGTGGAGCTTCTGAAGACGCCGAACCTGGGTAAGAAATCACTGACAGAGATTAAGGATGTACTTGCTACGCGTGGTCTTTCGCTCGGCATGCGGCTTGAAGATTGGCCGCCTGAAGGGATGGAGTAGGACGCTACAGGCGCCTCACATTCATACTGAATTTTTTGTTTACTATTTATTAAGGAAGTCGATCCATGCGTCATCGCAAATCAGGACGGCAACTGAACCGTAACAGTTCACACCGTAAGGCCATGTTCCGTAACATGACATGCTCGCTACTGCGTCATGAGCTGATCAAGACAACGTTGCCCAAAGCTAAAGAACTGCGCCGCGTGGCAGAGCCGTTCATCACCAACGCCAAGAAAGATAGCGTCGCCAACCGTCGCCTCGCCTTTGATCGTCTGCGTGACGATGAAGTGGTAGGTAAGCTGTTTAATGAATTGGGCCCACGCTACGTCGAGCGCCAGGGTGGTTATCTTCGCATACTCAAATGCGGCTATCGCCGCGGTGATAAGGCTCCAATGGCTTACGTCGCGTTGGTAGATCGTCCAGAGACGGATGATGAGGCTGTTGAAGTCGAATAGATAGAGACTGCCACAGAAACAGTAAGAGGCCGGACGGTATCAATCGTCCGGCCTTTTTTTCGTTTTGAACTTTGTACTATGTGGGTGTACTGAATATTACCGGTTGCTTTGGTCTATCAGCGAGCGCATGAGCGGCACCAGTCCCGCTGGCACATCACGCCAATCAAAGCGCCAGCACCAGTTCTGATCATTGACCACCCCCGGCATATTCATTCTTGCATTACTGCCAAGCCCAAGAAGATCCTGCATAGGGATTATCGCCAGGTGGCTTGCGCTGTTAAGTGCACAGATGATCAGAGGCCAGGGCGGCTCCATCTCGCCGTGGTCGCCAGCACAGCTGATTCGTTGTTTCTCCTCTTCCGACAAGCCGCTGTACCAGCCGCTGGTGGTATCGTTATCGTGGGTTCCGGTATAGACCACTGAGTTCTCGATAATATTTTCAGGAAGGTAGGGATTATCCGGCATACCGTCGAAGGCGAACTGCAGCACCTTGGTACCGGGGAAATTAAAGTGGTCTCGCAGCTCGGTCACTTCACGGGTGATAATGCCGAGATCCTCCACCACGATGGGTAGTGTTTCAAAGTTGTTGATCAGTGTTTCAAACAGCTCAGTGCCGGGAGCTTTTTCCCACTGGCCCTCAACAGCGGTTTCACTCTCGGCGGGAATGCTCCAGTAGGACTCAAAGCCACGGAAGTGATCAATTCTCAAAATATCAAACCACTCCAACTGGCTGCGGATACGTTCACTCCACCAACTGAAATCATCTTTTTGGATATTACCCCAGTGATAGAGCGGGTTACCCCAGCGCTGTCCCGTTGCTGAAAAGTAATCGGGCGGCACTCCCGCTACGGCAGAGGGGCGGCCGTTGGCATCGAGTTGAAAATAGCTTCGCTGTGCCCAGACATCGGCACTGTTCTCGGCAACAAATATAGGGGTATCGCCAAACATCAGGATCCCCCTGCTGTTGGCGTAATCACGCAGGGCATGCCACTGACTGAAGAAGAGGAACTGCCCAAAACGGTGAACCTCGGTTTCATCTCTGAGCCCCAGGCGCGCCTGTTGCAGTGAGGCGGCGTCACGGTTGCGTAGCTCCGTCGGCCACTCCCACCAGGGGTTCGTGTCATGATGGTTGCGAAGGGCGAGAAAAAGGGTGTAATCATCCAGCCAGTGGGCGTGTCGTCTGCAGAAGGTGTGGTAACGTAACCATTCTCTATCACCGGCATCCCGCTTGAACCCGTCCCAGGCGCTGATGATCGCCTCCCCCCGTTGTGGGGCCTGGTCTGCCTGAAAGCTCTCAAGCCAACCTGCCGTTACCAGTGCATCGAGACTGACAAGGTCTGTGTTGCCGCCATGAACAGAGAGGCACTGGTAGGGTGAAAGGCCGTGGGAGGGCTGCCCCAGCGGCAGTGTCTGCCAGCAGCGTATTCCGCTCTCTGCAAGAAAATCGACAAATCGGTAGGCATCCCTACCCAGATCTCCACCGGGAAGTGAAGTGGGATGGAGTAGTACACCCGCCAAACGTTGTGGTAGAACTTCTGCTTTGTGCCGCTCAATCATCGGCTAAAGTCTTGGCCGGTTCGCATCACACCACCTGCAGCAGGTGCGCCGGAGCCACGGCTGATTACGCTGCCCAGGCTCTCGGGGATCGGCAGATCAAGTATTCGGTAGAGATTGGCGAGATGGCGGCGGTACATGTTGTCGAAGTCACCGACAGCGCCTTCCGGATTGTAATCACCAAACCACCATGCCCAATCCGATGCTTCACAGATAGCAAGCCTTTGTTCCGCCAACGCCAGTTCCTCATTTTTAAGCCGCCCAGAGCGTTTCTCTTCATCGAAAGCAAGCTTTGCCTCACACAACAGATCCCAGGCGCGATTTTTCCCGGGGTCACCAATCCAGGTTGAGAAGGTACCGTGAACCCAGCTGCCGGCAGTGATGTCACTAAGCGCTGGGGCCGCTCGCTTGACCCCAAGATACTCATCATAGGTAGTGAGGTTGATGCTGGGATGGACGGAGAGGTGTTTGTAGAGCGCACTGAGGAAATAGTAGCCGTTGTATGGGTAGGTCTCCCAGGCATTCTCACCGTCGAGAATGATTGAGACTATTCTGTCTGGATTCCCCTTTGATCGTTCAGCAATGGTGACCAGGTGCGATATCAGATTGGCCACGGCATCGTCACCATGCCAGCGCGCATATTCAAAGCCGATCAGATCCGACAGCCCATCGTCACGAAAGAAGCTGTGGAGATTGGTGTTGTTGATGCGGTAGGGTAGGTAGAGCCACTCTTTCTCCGGCAGCAACTTATCATCCGGCGCCAGGCTGTTGCTGAGGACGTTCTCTCCGCTGGCCGCCCACTTGATATCGTGCTCCGCCAGAAGCTTCAGGGTGGCGGTGGAGACAGCTCCTTCAGCAGGCCAGCAGCCGCTCGGTTTGAAGCCAAAAAAGCGCTCAAAACATTCAATGCCTTTTTCCACCTGCCAGTGAGCCCGCTCTTCTCCGCCGGGGTAGTGGTCGGCGTTGGGTAGGGTGATTTCAGGCCACGCCTGCTGAGCGGACTTGAGATCCAGCATCAGCGGCATAATGGGATGGGAGTAGGGGGTGAAAGAGAGTTCCACCTGGCCGCGCTCAGCCAGCTTGCGATAGCGCAGAATCAGGCGGTCGAGCAGCTCACTGATGACGGTAAACAGCAGATTGCGGTCATCGTAATTATAGAGACGTGATTTATTGATCAGGTACTTGATACGGGGATCCTGATGCCTCACAGTCTCGCCAATCCATACCAGGTGATACCACACCAGCAGGTCGGCAATAAACTGATTCGAAAGATAGAGACTGCGGGTGGCGAGGTTTTTCACCTCACCCACCAGGGCAACAAGTTGCTGAAAAGCCTCATAACGGGCAATAGCCCGCTCTTCGTTGGCTTTGAGACAGGCTTTGATCAGCGCGGTTCGCCTGGTGGGGTCGGTAGGGAAATCGGTGGTCACCAGGGCAGAGAGGATCGGATCGGTAACCGGCGTACGATCCTCCAGATAGCGTTTGCACTGCTGACTGTAGTCGTCGATCTGCTCAAGCAGGGTGGGGGAGAAGTTTACTACGCACTTTGCACCGGGACAGGCCTCAAGATGCGCCGCCATATCAACATAGTCCTTGACCGCGTGGAGATAGGTCCAGGGCAGCTTGTAGCGCCCATCGTGTTCATCACGATAGGGCGGCTGGTGCATGTGCCAGCACAGCACCACATTAAGCTTTTCCTCAGAGTACATAGTTGAGATCCTGGCCCAGCATACCCGGGCTGACCAGTACAACGCCCTCCTCAGTGACGTGATAGTTGCGTGCATCCTCTTCCGGATTCTCACCAATGACCGTGTGGTCGCTGATGATGCAGCCCTTGTCGATCACTGTCTTGGTAATGCGGCAGTTCTCGCCGATCTGCACATCCGGCAAGATGACCGAGTCCTGAACATTGGAACGACTGCCGATCTGGACGTTGGAGAAGAGCACCGAGTGGCGCACATAGGCACCTGCGATGATGCAGCCGCCGGAGACCATGGAGTCAACCGCCATGCCGCGCCGGTCATCCTCATCAAAGACAAATTTTGCCGGTGGCTGCTGCGCCTGATAGGTCCAGATTGGCCAGTCACTGTCGTAGAGGTTGAGTTCCGGAGTGACCCCAATCAGTTCAAGGTTGGCTTTCCAGTAGGCATCCACGGTACCCACGTCCCGCCAGTAGATGCGTTCGCCGGTAATTTGGTGTTTGAAAGGGAAACCCACCACACGGTAGCGGTCAATAATATGAGGGATGATGTCGTGTCCAAAGTCGTGGCTGGAGTCTGGGTCTCCGGCATCCCTGATCAACTGCTCGTAGAGAAAATCGGTATTAAAGATGTAGATACCCATCGATGCCAGTGCCTTCTCTGGCTGACCAATCATTGGTGCCGGATCAGCTGGCTTTTCGATGAAAGCGGTAACCTGGGAAGTTTTGTCAACGCTCATAACGCCGAAAGATTTCGCCTCTTCCAGGGGAACCTCGATACATCCCACGGTCATATCGGCGTTGTTGTCTACATGGTGTGCCAGCATGGTGCCGTAATCCATTTTGTAGATATGGTCACCGGCGAGAATAAGGATGTACTTCGGGCCATGGCTGCGCAGGATATCCAGGTTCTGGAAGACCGCATCCGCAGTTCCCGAGTACCAGGACTTGCCCAGGCGTTGAGAGGCCGGAAGCACCTCCACATACTCTCCGAACTGGCCGCGAAGAAATGACCAGCCATTATTGAGGTGGAGCAGTAATGAATGGGCCTTGTATTGGGTGAGTACAGCGATCCGCCTGATGCCCGAATTGATGCAGTTGGAGAGAGGAAAGTCGATGATACGGAACTTGCCGCCAAAGGGAACCGCTGGCTTGGTCCGCCACGTTGTGAGCTGCTTCAGTCGTGCCCCCTGTCCTCCCGCAAGAATTAGTGCCAGGGTGTTGCGGGTTAACAGGCTGACTGTACGTGGATTATCTTCCATAGGTGACTACTCTTTTTGCTGGTGAGTGGGTATTCGATTAGGGATTAAGAAACCTCATCAGAGGTTCCTTAACCCCTTAGTATA
The DNA here is from genome assembly GCA_040505955.1 of Sedimenticola sp. Classification (GTDB taxonomy): domain Bacteria; phylum Pseudomonadota; class Gammaproteobacteria; order Chromatiales; family Chromatiaceae; genus Vondammii. The sequence continues at coordinate 36,900 of JBEVXT010000275.1, forward strand.
GGCAATCAATCCACTGGTTGATGCGTCGTGCCCGCCGCCGGCAGCATCGGCTGCAAGTTCAGGCAGTATCTTTCCGGCCAACTGCTTGCCCAGCTCCACACCCCACTGATCAAAGGAGTTGATATCCCAGATGATGCCCTGAACAAACACCTTGTGTTCGTAAAAAGCGATCAGCATACCGAGGGTTTCCGGGGTCAGTTTGCGGAACATAAAGCTATTGGTCGGATGGTTGCCGCTAAACAATTTGTGGTTTGTGAGCTCTTCCATGGCCTCTGGGGAGAGACCGGCGGCCTGCAGTTCGGCCTCAACTTCAGCTCTGTTTTTTCCACGCATCAGCGCCTCGGTTTGGGCGAAGAAGTTGGAGAGCAGGATATCGTGATGGTCACCGACGGGGTTATGTGACTCTACCGGGGCCAGGTAATCGGCGCTGATCAGTGATGTACCCTGGTGCAACAGCTGGAAAAAAGCGTGCTGACTATTGGTGCCGGGTTCACCCCAAACCGCGCTGCGGGTCTCATAATCCACCGCTTCACCGTCACGGGTGACACTCTTGCCGTTGCTCTCCATCTCCAACTGCTGCAGGTAGGCTGGGAGCCTATGCAGATACTGGTCGTAGGGGAGTATGGCGTGGCTCCGGGCGCCGAGAAAATTGATATACCAGATACCGATCATGCCGATGACGACCGGCATGTTCTGTTCCAGCGGAGTTGTCCGGAAGTGTTGATCCATCGTGTGGGCGCCGTCCAGCAGCTCCTCAAAGCGCTCCATGCCGATGGTCAGGGCGATGGGTAGTCCTATGGCGCTCCAGAGGGAGAAACGCCCTCCCACCCAGTCCCAGAACTCGAACATATTACGTGTATCTATGCCAAACTTGCTCACCGCCTGGTGGTTGGTTGAGACGGCGACAAAGTGCTTGGCTACCGCCTCTGCACCAGGGGCAGAGTGAAGAAACCACTGCCGTGCGGTGTGGGCGTTGGTCAGTGTCTCCTGAGTGGTGAAGGTCTTGGAGGCGACAATGAAGAGTGTTGTTTCAGGATCGAGTAGTTTGAGTGTCTCGGAGATTTGGGTGCCGTCCACATTGGAGACAAAGTGGGCGGTGATGCCCTTGTCAGCGTAGGGCTTAAGCGCCTCGGTGACCATCACAGGCCCCAGATCGGAGCCGCCGATGCCGATATTGACCACATCGGTAATGGATCTGCCGCTGTAACCGCAGTGCTCGCCGCTGTGGATCAGGTGACAAAATTGGCGCATCTGTTCGAGCACCCGGTTGACCGCTGGCATCACATCCTCACCCTCAATGAGGATCGGTTGATTGGAACGGTTGCGCAGGGCGATATGAAGAACCGCACGCTCTTCGGTGCTGTTAATTCGCTCACCATTGAACATCCGCTCTATCCAGCCGGGGAGATCCTGCTCCCGCGCCAGCTCCAGGAGCAATGCCATAGTTTTTTCGTCAATGCGGTTTTTGGAGTAGTCGAGAAGTAGATCATTGAGTGTCAACGAAAAGCGCTCAAAGCGCCCCGGATCCTGCTCAAACAGTGCCCTCATGTGGGTGCTGCCGAATGAGCGGCTCTGCTCCTGCAGCTTATTCCATGAGTCGGTCTCAGACAGTTTCATACCGGCAATCCTGGGAGAATATTAGATTTTAAGCAAGATCTTACACTATTGTCGCTGCAGGGGGTTAGGCTACTGCAAGGTAGCTTCTGAAGGTAGCTTTTCAGCACGATACTAACCACCGTACATATCATCAGGCTGTTGTGGAAGGAATATCTTTGGCAGGGATGCCAAAGCAAGCTTCATGGATGAATTTATGCGATTCATGGAGCAACTGCCTGATGATATGTACCCAGAGTCAAACGTAGCGAGTGTGCTGAATAGTTACTTCTGAAGTGTCTATTCAGCACGCTCGCGGCGCCTGCACTCGTGACCGGTATGTTACACTCAGCACCCGTCCGAATCACGGCTTGGAAGGAAGATGGCGACAGCACTCAATAAAGATCTTAGACGAATCATTGACGCCCGGCACCACGATCCCTTCGCGATCCTGGGACGTCATATCCATGGCAATAAAGAGCGTGTGACCCTGTTTCTGCCGGGGGCTGTTCGAGCGTTGATCGAAGAGACCGGGGCGGAGCTGACGCGGCTCAATACCACCGACCTCTTTGTTTGGGAAGGGGCGGTGGATGAACAGCCCGACCGCTACAGGGTGCGGGCAACCTATGCAGGTGGGGCGGAGCACTGTACCTACGATCCCTACTGCTTTCCAGCGGTGCTCGAAGATTTTGATCTCCACCTCTTTGGCGAGGGAGGCCACTACCACGCCTACCGTTTCCTTGGCGCGCACCCCTGCAGTGTTGATGGTGTGGAGGGGGTGGTGTTTGCCGTCTGGGCGCCCAATGCAGAGCGGGTCAGTGTTGTCGGTAACTTCAATCAGTGGGATGGCCGCCGCCACCCGATGAGAAGTCGCGGCACCACCGGGGTGTGGGAGCTGTTTATCCCCGGCCTCACCTCAGGTGAACTCTACAAGTACGAGATCCGCAACCGCAAAAGCGGTGCCATACTGCAGAAAACTGACCCCTACGCTCAGCAGTATGAGCTGCGCCCAAAAACCGCCTCCCAGGTGAAAACCTCGGATGATTTCAGCTGGAGTGACCAGCAGTGGCTGCAGCAGCGGCGTCAGGGTGACTGGTTGCACAAGCCCCTCTCCATCTACGAAGTGCACCTTGGCTCCTGGCTGCGCGACGAGAGCCGCAAGGGCGG
>JBEVXT010000275.1:39759-42199 GCA_040505955.1 Sedimenticola sp.
TGATCATTGCCGAGGAGTCGACCGCCTGGCCCAGCGTCACCCGTCCATTGGAGGTGGGGGGGCTTGGTTTCAGCATGAAGTGGAATATGGGCTGGATGCACGACACCCTCAACTACTTCAGTGAAGAGCCGGTTCACCGCCGTTACCACCACAACAGCCTCACCTTCGGCATGCTCTACAACTATACCGAAAACTTCGTCCTACCCTTCTCCCACGATGAGGTGGTTCACGGCAAGGGCTCGATGATCGGCAAGATGCCGGGGGATGAATGGCAGCGCTTTGCCAACCTGCGCCTTCTCTACAGTTACATGTGGACCTATCCGGGCAAAAAACTGCTATTTATGGGCTCGGAGTTTGCCCAGGAGCTGGAGTGGAATTGTGAAAGCTCACTGCAGTGGGAGCTGCTGGAGCAACCCCGTTACCAGGGGATAAAACGCCTGATGAGTGATCTCAACCACCTCTACCGTGAGCAGCCGGCGCTCCATCGCCTGGACTTTTTCTCCGAGGGTTTCGACTGGATCGATTGCAGTGACGCCTCACAGTCAGTAATCAGCTTTGTGCGCAAGAGTGAGGAGCAGACACTGCTGGTGGTGGTCAACTTCACCCCGGTGCCAAGAGAAGGGTATCGTGTTGGTGTTCCCGGTGGAGGGGTCTACCGGGAACTGCTCAACAGTGATGCCGGACACTACGGCGGCAGCAATATGGGTAACGGCGGCAGCGTATTGGCCCAGGCGGTTGAATGGATGGAGCAACCGCACTCCCTGTTACTGACCCTGCCGCCCCTGTCGGTGCTTATCATGCAGCCGGAGGGGGAGTGAGCCGGTGAGCGATAAGATCAACATCCTGTTTGTCACCTCCGAGGCCCACCCGCTGATCAAGACCGGCGGTCTGGCGGATGTCAGCGGCGCGCTACCGGCGGCCCTCCATGCCCAGGGGCAGGATGTGCGTCTTCTGATACCGGGGTATCCACAGATATTGGAACAATTGGTTTTGAAGCCGGCCCTGCAAAGCGGCCCACTTTATACCCCTGGCGGGGCGGTGGACCTGCTCATCGGGGAGATGCCGGGGAGTGGCCTGCCGGTCTATGTCATCGACAGTCAGCGGCTCTACCAGCGGGACGGTGGTCCTTACCTGGACAGCCAGGGAAAAGAGTGGAAGGATAACGCTCTGCGCTTCGCCACCCTCTCCTTTGTGGCGGCGAAATTGGCCAAACAGGTCAGCCCCCTTGGCTGGCGACCCGATATCCTCCACTGCAACGATTGGCAGAGCGGTCTTGCCCCCGCCTACCTGAACTACACCTCAATTGCTCATGCCCGCACTCTGATGACGGTGCACAACCTCGCCTACCAGGGGCTGTTTGACCTCGATCTGGTGGATCAGTTGTGGCTGCCGCCGGAGGCGAAGAGCATGCACAGCGTTGAGTTTCATGATCAGCTCTGTTTCCTCAAGGCCGGCCTGCAGTTTGCTGATCAGATCAGCACCGTCAGCCCCACCTATGCCCTGGAGATTCAGACCCGCGCCTTTGGCTGCGGTCTCGATGGGCTGCTGCAGTATCGTTCCGAGGTACTCCATGGGGTACTTAACGGTATCGATACCGATGACTGGAATCCGGCTTCAGATCCCCATTTGCATCACCACTACAGCATCGCCTCCCTGGAGAAAAAACGTCTCGGTAAAAGTGCCTTGCAGCACGAGCTGGGATTAGAGGTGAGCGCTGACAAAATGCTATTGGGGGTGATCAGCCGCCTGGCAGGGCAGAAGGGGTTGGATATCCTTGCCGATATCCTTCCCCAACTGATGGAGGAGGGCTTTCAGCTCTGCCTCCTGGGTTCCGGTGATACCGATCTGGAGCAGCGCTTCCTGGAGTACGTGGATATCTATCCCCGTCGTTTTGTCGCCCATATTGGCTACAACGAAGGGCTGGCCCACCGTATTGAGGCAGGCGCCGACGCCTTTGTTATGCCCTCCCGCTATGAGCCCTGTGGGCTCAACCAGATGTACAGCATGGCCTACGGCACACCGCCAATTGTACGGCGCACCGGCGGCCTGGCAGATTCGGTGACCGATACAGGTGGCTCCGGTGGGATCACCGCAGGGGCGACGGGATTTATCTTCGATGCCGCCGATACCGCATCACTTCTCCAGGCCATCCACCGTGCCCAAGAGGTCTATAGCAAGCCAGCCGAGTGGTTGCAGGTTCAGCGCAACGGAATGGCAAGTGATTTCAGTTGGGAGGCCAGCGCCGACCACTACCTGGAACTGTATCAGCAATTGCTGGGGCGGTAGTAACTACAGACCTTCCCAAACAGCTCGAAAACCACCTGTTTTTTTGGACGGTCTGAGGTGCTTTAGTGCTGCTCGGCAAATAATATTTATAGCAAAATCAATTGGTTAGTGTTTGGTGCTCTCTGCTTAAGTGTCCAATAATGTAGGTATGTAC
>JBEVXT010000276.1:0-1962 GCA_040505955.1 Sedimenticola sp.
TGATCACCGGATTGAGATTGGCGCGCGCCGCATAGACGGCGGCGGTGTATCCGGCGGGACCGGAGCCAAGAATCAGAAGCTGGCAGTGTTTGGTTTCGCTCATTACTATTACTCCATGCAGCGGGCCCGGCGCGGGCCGTGTCGATAGGTCATTGGGCGCGGCGGTCCGGGTTAAGGTGGTGGCGGCCGAGGTCAAAATCAACAGCCGCGTTTTGTGTGTTCCCCGGCCGTGGCGATGGCCGCCTCCCGGGCTCCTCTGTGCAGGTTATACCGGGAGCGGCGGCAGCTTTCACCGGATAGTACGTAATGTGGTCAAATCGGTACCTGATTATTAATGACTCTCAGCTATGCTCAAAAGCCGAAATGGCATTGGCGGCGTCCTCACAGCAGCGAAGCCGAGGCGAGGAAGCATCGACTCAAGCGTAAACCGCCGATTGAATCGATAACTGAATTCGGCAAGATAGCGAGGAAGATGCTTGGTATCAATCGCGTGGTAAGTCCCATACAGCGCATTTTTCACATTACCCAGCATCGTATTGACCCACAGAAATTCCTTATGCTCTACACTGTCAGGTCCACCACCCGTCACAATACGCTGATGTTCACATCCCGCATCCGAAACAGCCGAGAAGCACTGCAAACCGTCAGAAACAATGACACTGCCTGCTTGGGTGTGTTTGCGCGCCCAAGCCTGGATCTCAGCCTTCCGGAAACCCTTCACCTTGCTCATACGCATAGCGACTGGGTGCCCTTTTTCGTTGGTGGCAACAGCAGCTACAAATGGAGTCTTATTGGGACTGCCTCTGCCACGCTTTTCACCTCGGCACTCGCCGCCCCAGTAGGCATCATCTATCTGAATATGCCCCTTCAAAGGGCGAGCATCATCGCGCTCTTTCATTACCTGCATCAGTTTATGCTTGATGCTCCAGGCTGTAGGGTAAGATACCCCAAGAAGGCGCATGAGTTCCAATGCGGAGATGCCATTTTTCTGCTGAGTAATAAAGTACATGGCGAGAAACCAAGTAGTAAGGGGCAATTTGCTGGATGCGAAAATGGTCTGACTCGTGATCGAAGCCTGATGATGACAGCGGTAGCATTGATACAGCTTTCTCGACTGAAGTTCACAATAATGCGTATGGCCGCATTCTGGACAAACATAACCATCAGGCCAGCGCCACTGGAACAAAGCAGCCTTGCATTTCTCTTCTGTGCCGTATTGCAGGAGAAAATCTGTCAAGCTCAGCCCTTTTTGAAACTGCACGGGATTCTGTTTCATGAGTGCAATCCTCTGTTTTCGATACAGTTTCATTATGCAGAACCCGGTGGCTCAATAGCTGAGCCTCATTAATAATCAGGAAGGGTTTAGTACCCTCCGTGGCCGACATTGGCTCAGCGTTCACAACCGCAGGCACCGATTCAGGAAGTCCGGCAGTCCTTCGCGGCGACCGGGGCATCGACTTCGTAAATGCCGTGGTCGAATCGCGTTTCGTATCGTCAGATGTACCGCGTAGCGACTCGATCTCTGATCTAAATCCCTGAACCAGCAACCCGCGCAACCATTCCTGCCGGCGGTTAGCCGGCACTTGTCTGTGTCGGTTCAGCAGGACGGACTCCAACGCCACACGCGGATCAAGCTGTATGGTGACTCGGGTTCCAGGTTGTGCTTTTGCCATAACAAGACGGCCCCACTGACTTCAAATAAGCTCAGGATTATGAAGACAGGTACCTGGCACACCAGAGGAAACCCGACACATCACGTGTCGTCGTTTTCGTCAGAGGAAGGAGCTGTGGTCGGTGTGGAGGGTGCGGAATGCAGTCCGAGGTTCCTGGAGAATCCCGATGACAAATGACGTTGAATCGGCGCCATCGGTGCACGACGTTTGCCACTCAATACATCATCGGGAACTACTCCCATGAACTGTACAGCCTGTGTATTTTTGTCGTTGTCTTACTGGATATCGG
>JBEVXT010000277.1:0-14130 GCA_040505955.1 Sedimenticola sp.
GGCATGTTGTTGTTACGATAGGCGGCGCGGGCATTACGTTGAATGTTGTTCCACGAGCCGCCGCGCACAACACGCGGTTGCTGACCGGAGCACCCCACCGGGACAAGCCCGGCCCCTTGAGAATGCACTCAAATCAGCAAAGGTGCAACTCCAAAACGGCTATACGCCGCTACGCGGTAATCAGGTTTCAGGATTCAAGGGGGGCAACACGCACACACGACAACCCAGGAGGTTGAGACGATTGCCGGGCAAGTCGTCGTTACGAGCGGCGGCGCGGGCACTACGCTGACTGTTGCGCCACGAGCCGCCGCGCACAACACGCGGCTGTTCCGCACTCTCCAACTGCTCCAGCCGCTCAGTGTCGTAGGGCGGTTTATCCCGCCAGCCGCTGCGGCACCACTCCCAGGCGTTACCGGTCATGTCGTAGAGCCCGGTATCCGGTGTTCTCCCCAGCGCATAGAGACCCACCGGTGTGGGAGCACCCACTTGTGTCCTCTCTTGCTCATCACGGCTGTTGCAGTAGTCGCCAATAAACTCCCCCTCCCAGGCGTAGCGGCGGGGAGTGTCACCCGGGCCGCGAGCCGTCGCCTCCCACTGCAACTCATCCGGCAGGGTATAGCTGCGACCGGTCAGCTCCTCCAGCCAACGACAGTAGGCCAGGGACTCGAATAGGGAGATGCCCACCACCGGCTGCAGAGGGTTATTGTAGCGGTTGCTTGACCACCACAGCGGTTCAGTTACCGGTTTTGCTTTCTCCCGCTCCGCCGCCAGATGTACTTTCCACTCTTCCGGATCACTGGTGACCTTGTCGCGTACCCATTGCCGGGTTTCGAGATCCATACTCGTTCCTGCCAACGCCTCTTCCAGCTTCTCAGCTTCATATTGCCGGCGGAAGTACAGCCAGGTCTGGATCTGCCCCTCGTTAGACCCCTTCTTCAGGTAGTCTTGCGCCGCCTCTCCACGCCAAAGCGCACTATTGCGGTAGCCCCCGGCCTCCATGAAACAGCCCCACTCCGCATTGGTCACGGGAAAATATCCAAGCTCGAAGGCGTCCAGGTGCCGACTGAAACGGTGCTCATCATCATTGGCCTCGGGGTCATCCTTGCTGCCGAAGGTGTACATCCCTTCAACAATCCGTTCGGTGGGAGGTAGCCAGGCGACAAGGGCGCCGTTGTTGTCCCGGTGTGCTTCATAGCCCAGCACCTCCAGCATTTCCATATTGCCCAGGGTATTACCGGCAGCAATACGCGCCCGCAGATCGGATCCATCGTCCCGCATCCGGGCAAGGAGCTGTTCGGCAAGCGCAGTGCGCCTATTGATGTTGATCTCACGCAGGGTGGTGCACTGCCCGGCCAGCGGCAGGTTGCCCTTGGCCAGATCGGCAATAAACGGCTCACCCTCCTCTGCCAGTTCGGCGGCCATCAATGCCGTCTCCTCCCAGCCACTTCGGTCTACCCCGGGCAGTTGCTGCCAGGGTTTCATTTCGTTTCGCACCGTCTCCATAGGCATACGGAAACCTTCAGGAAGGTGGGGCGCGGCAGCAAGTTGCAGGTCGCCGCACTTCACCAGTTGACGGGCGGCGAAAAACTCCTGGAACTGCTGGTGGCGAAAGCGCAGGTTGTCGCCATCTTCCGTGGTAACCAGGAGTGAGAGGGCCAGGGCCGCACGCAGGATAAGCCAGCCCTGCTCCTCCCCATGGGCGCGAACCAGTTCATCTTCCAACTCCATGGTGTCGAAACTCACCTCCTGCCGCTCCCCCTTGTATTCGGCGCGCTGGCGCTGGTAGGCCTGTTCACTCAGCGCATCGAACAGGGGGTTGGGGCGTGTGACGAGCCGACGGTGACGACCGGCCTGCTCCGGGCGACCGGGACCATCGGCTTTTATAAACGCCTTGCGCAACGACTCGCTCAGCAGCCTGTTGATCAAGCCGGTGTTATGCCCCTCTCCTTCACGCACAACCAGGCGACAGAGGAAGGCGCTGAAAAGAGCGGCGCGCCCCTCAGGAAAATCGCCCTGGGGCGTCAGCACCGTTTCAAGCAGTGTGAGCATCAGCGGGGTGTTGTAGAGCCGCACCAGCCCCCTCTTCTCAATGTGACCAACGGCCTCGTCCGCCTGCTGCTCCGTCAAGTCGGAGCGGTTGTGGAGAAATTCGCTGATCTTCGGCAGGTCGAGGGTTTGTACTTCAAGGTGGGGAACCTTGTGTTCACCGACCACGTCCAACTGGTCGAGGTAGTCGGCGCTACGGCAACTGATCACAGCACGGTGTCTTCCCGCCTGGGTACTCAGCCATTCGTTCCAGGCTTGAATTTTATCCGCTCTTGGTGCCCCCTCCTCATCCGGCAGTTCATTCAGGCCATCCAATAACCAGAGTATCGGTGTCTCCCGTGACAGGTCAGCCAGGGGTGGCATGTCGGAAAAATTGCTGCTCCAATAATCAGTCAGCCACTCCACCGGTGTCTTTAACCCACGATGATTGCCCAGCTCTATCAGGATGGGCAGGGGTGCCCCCGGCGCCGGATCGGTGCTGGTGTCGAAGGCGAGCCTCTTCAACAGGGTAGTCTTGCCACAGCCAGGCGCACCCTTCAGCAGGAAAGCAGGGTGTTTCTGCTCAAGCGCCTCACCCAGATTATTCAGTGGTTTCAATGCCGGACCCTCACCGAATTGGGGATCCTGACGACGCTCATCCTCCTGCATTAGCAGCGGCGTATAGTCAAGCCGTATATCACGAGTCACCCAGTCTCGCACCCGACGTTGCAGCCGGTACTCCTGCCGATTGTAGGGTGCCGTATTGCGTACCATCCCCAATAGCTCAGGGGGTGGTGCAGCCTCATCACGCAACACTTTTGCCAGATCGTAGTAGGGCTGGCGCATGGGGCGCATCTGTTCCGGTGCGAGATCCACAATGGTAGCGACAGGGATGATGTAATCGTACTTCAGGTCAGTTGTCTTGAAGTGACGGTATGCCTGAGCGATGCCCAGCAGGTCACCACTGGTACTGAATACCGGACCACCACTGTGCCCCTTGCTGATACCTTCACGCTGGGGAGTGCATTGAATCCGCCCGTCCTGCACTCTATTCTGGCACAGCAACCCGGCCCACTCACCGCAGTCATCAAAACCTTTCGGGTAACCAAACACCTGGGGGATTTTTCCACCCCACTGATCCTCACGCAGGAGCCGGTGGCACGCAGGCATAAGATCCGGTTCTGAAGGATGCAGTTCCAGCAGAGCGATATCGTCCGCCGCGACGGATCGCCAGTGTGGTGTGGTAACCACCCGTCGGGTCTGTTTTCCATCACGAGGCCAGATGGATACCGTTATCTCGGCACCTTCCGGCAGGTCACTGCTCTCCTCCAAACCCATGGCATGGAGGGCTACATGGGTGCAGGTGACAATATGCCTCGGTGTAACCGCCGCACCAGCACCGCTGATGCCACCACTCCCGCTCTCGACTCTTACCGTGCTTTCACTGATGCCGTAGCCGTTCAGCCGGTGGTTTTTGGGTTGATCCATTTCAGCCCTATCTTAAAGTTACATTCGGTTTCGGCAGAGGCAAAAACAATACCTGTCTTACCCCCGAGCTTGATTCCAAACTCAAGGTTGATCTCTTGTGGCGTATTAAGCTCACTGAGCGCACCAAACAGGGTATTTGCCACCGGCTGAATCTTCTTTACCAGCACATCGAGACGCTCAGGAACCTCGGGTACCTCCCCCTCCCCCCGATCAGCCCGCACTTCTAATCCATCATCAAACAGGGTGGTTTCAAATACTGCGTCTGTATTATCATCCACTCTGATGCGCACCACACCAGTCTCTTGTCCCATTGGTATCTCTCCGCTTCCACTTATGTGAATTAATTGTCTATGACTACGATGATCACCGCAAGACTCTATTATAGAGAACACATTAGGGTACGGGGTCGGAGTCGATTGCCCACATGGATGTGGGTAAGAAGCGTGAGCTGGGAGCGGAAGCATTGCCCCAATATTGATGGTGAATCCACCTTTTTGCGTCGCAATCGACCCCGACTCCTACCGTAAAAATACCCTCTTGGCGGGGGTGCTGAATAGTTACCTTAATTTGTAACTACTCAGGTACCAATCTGAAACGACTTCACGAAGGCGATGGCACACGAGTTGCGGCAGGTTTGCATCTTTCATACACCGCTTTCCCCCGCAAGTCTGGCGATTTCACTTACCAAGGCAGCTGACATACGGTACCCGATCTGTTTCAGGTCTTTTATAAGGGGCAGGACTTCACCAATGAAACCATGCTTCTTTGCTGTGAGGAGGATACCCGCTATGCCTGCAACGAGTACTCCTCTGCGTCTGGCAACGGCACGCCCCTTCCGCTCATCAATCAATAGAAATCTGCAGTCCATTTCCTCAGCCAGTACAATCGCCTCCGCTTCACCAAGGTCGAGTAGAAGGATGAGTTCATCTAAAGCTGACGCAGCGTTGGCTGAAGGCCTCTTGACTTGTAGCCATCCCTGCTCAAAAGCTTCTGCTAGTCGTTTCGAACCTGGCCGCCCCGATCCCAGGCACAACTCTATGTGAACGGCAGGAGGTACTAATATTTCCTCGTACAACGTTTGAAGCAGTTGCAGATGCCCTCCTCTGGCTAGCGCGATCAGTGGCCCGGCATCTGCTACGACAACCCCTGTCACGATGCAGCAGCCATCTCACCATCAAGTTCTTCGGGGGGATAATCCACCGCGGTGATACCCGACTCACCAAGAAGCTCTATGAATGCTTCAAGATCTAAATCCGCTACTTTTGCAGATTGAGCCAGAGTCAGCTGATGAGATTTAAAGAGGTGCAGGGCCATTGACCGGTGAACACCGTAATTTACCAGCAACTTGTCAAAGGGGATGGCCAGAATGGCAGGCTTTCCATGTTTCGTTATCAGCGAAAGCTGTCCTGCCTCAGCATCCTTCAAGAGTTCGCCAGATCTGTTACGAAGATCTCTGGCGGTAAATACATCGAATTGTTCCATGAACGACCTCAATTAATATGCCTACATAGTGTAGCACAAACATAGCGTGGTCATGTCCAGAGTTGTTTCATTATCCCGGGTGTATTGGTCTGCCGTGATAAATGTTGTGCTCATAATTAGTTGCTAATCTTCGCTGAAAATTACCATAAAGAGTGTTGCCACACAGCACTCTAGGCCACCTTCCTGGCTTTAACTTCCAAGTGTATGCCTTCCTGCTCCTGGAGATAACCGATCACCGCAAACAGATTACTCGCCTGGGGGTTCCCTTTTGGCCCGAACATGCGCATGAGACTCTTGCTCGACTTTTCGAAAACCCGGGACAGTTCCTCGAACCCGACCGTCGCGTTGATATAGTCGCGCAGTACCGCCTTACCGGAATCGACGTCACCAGCAAGCAGACATTCAATCCCTTCTTGCAGCAAAGCCTTGCGAAACGCGGGATCCCGTTGGGCGCGCGCCTGAATGGTTTCCTTAAAATCTTTCGTCAAAGCCATCATGTCACCCCTTGCTGTTTCCGGTGCTTATAGTCGCGCCAGTGCTCTTTTGCAGCCGAAATATCCGCATCCTGGCGCTTTTTGGTACCACCCGCGAGCAATATCACCAACCGATCTCCATCCTTGCCGAAGTAAATCCGATAGCCAGGGCCGAAATCAATCCGGTACTCATAGACGCTGGCACCCACTCCTTTCACATTAGAGAAGTTACCTTGCTCCATCCGATGGGTCGCTGTAGCCACCTTGACCGCAGCGGCCACATTCAGGCGATCAAACCATTTGGCATAAGGACTGTTTCCGTCTGCATCGAGGTATTCTCTAACCTCTATCATATGACCCATATAGTAGCATATACGTTACCTTTGGCAACGCCCACACAACGATATATTTATGGGTAACGGTTGTTTTCGATGAGGTGATTACCGGATCTGGTATCTGGGCAGTTGAAACTGAGCGCGTACCCAATGTCATTAACTTAGGTGGAAAATTCCCCGTAAACTTCAGGCTCGTCATTCCCGCGTAGGCGGGAGTAGTGGTGCAGGGATGCACCGTTTACGGACCTAAGGATGGAATCCAGGGGACAGCGCTCCGTAGCGCTGGATACCCGCCTGCGCGGGTATGACGGGAAAGAGGGAAGTTCGACCACCGGGTTCCAACCTATGCAGGGATGACCATGGTATTAAGCTTAGGTTAATGACATTGAGCGCGTACCCTGTTTGATTTATCAAAGATATACCACTATGCCACAGTGGAATTGCCTACCCGACATCTTCAGCATGCCCCTCGTCGTGATGTTCTTCGGATTTATCATGATCTCGCTCTCCACCTTTCTATTGACCGTCCTTTCAAGAAAAGATGATCGAGATGATGGGCGTGAACATTGATCCCATCTTTCACTTCAGCAGCAGCGGCTTGAACAGTTGTTCGCCGTTAAGCCGATAGCCAGCAATCAACTTCTGACCCTGTGGCGAACCAATCCATTTGATCAGCTGCTTTACTTCACCATAGCGGGTATCTTTATGTTTTTTCGGATTGACTGCGATGATGCCATAGGGGTTGTTCATTCCTTGATCACCGGAAAACAGCAGCGAGAGATCCACCTTGCCGTTGTAGGCTAACCAGGTTCCACGGTCGGCCAGGGTGTAGGCCTGCAGTTCACCGGCCATCTGCAGCACCTTGCCCATGCCTTGTCCCGCTTCAAGATAGCTGTCACCTGATGGTGCTATGTCGGCTGCGTGCCAAAGTGCACGCTCTTTCTTATGGGTGCCGGAGTCGTCACCACGGGAGATGAAGCGGGCTTGGTGGTTATAGATTTGTTTAAGTGCCTCGGCGGCAGAGTTGGCTGATCGGATCTTGGCTGGATCGCTCTTTGGACCGATTAACACAAAGTCATTGATCATGAATTGAAGGCGGTCAATGCCATACCCTTCGTTGACAAACTTCTCCTCAGCAGCCTTGGCATGAACCATTACCACATCCACATCACCGTCACGCCCCATCTTCAGCGCCTTGCCTGTTCCCACGGCGATTACCTGAACCTCGATGTTGCTCTCTTGCTGAAACCTGGGTAACAGAAGGTCAAGCAGCCCTGTGTTCTGGGTGCTTGTGGTAGTTGCCATACGGATAAGCTGGGTCTCCGCCTGTAACGGCAGGGAGAGCATAATCAGCGCTAACAGGATTACCGACAACAGTTTGATGCGATAGTCTGTTTGCATAGCGGTTAATCTCTTAAGTGGTACGTAAACGGTGCGATGGTAATCGCGGTAGGGGTCGGAGTCGATTGCCCACATGGATGTGGGTAAGAAGCGTGAGCTGGGAGCGGAAGCATTGCGTTGAAAATGTTGGGAAATGCACTGGATTTTGGCGCAATCGACTCCGACCCCGAGTACAGATTCCGCAATCATCCTGTCAACGGCGCGATGGTAATAATGTTTCATTTGTAGGAGCGAACTTGTTTGTGATCAGCTCTGTAGCCGGTTCTTCGCGAACAAGTTCGCTCCTACGATTACAGTTGGCTGTTGGAGCTACTCCAGCACCGTATCCCAGTCTTTCCATACCGGATCAAATCCCTGAGATTGGATCATTGCCGCCACTTGCGCGGGGCTACGGTCGTCACACACCTCGAACTGTTCCAGCGCCTCATCCGACAGGGTATAACCACCGGGCTCGGTTTTTGATCCGGCACTCATGGAAGTGATACCCAGCTTGAGCAGGTGATTTCGCAATAGCGGGCTCTCACGGGTGGAGAGGGATATCTCGACGTTTTCATTGTATATGCGATAGGCACATATCAACTGCACGAATTCGCGGTCGCTGACAATTACATTGGGGGGTGGGCAGTTGGCTGCGGGCCGCAGCCGGGGCAGCGATATGGAGTACCTGGTGCGCCAGTAGCGACGTTCCAGATAACCCAGATGAAGCGCCACAAAGCCCGCGTCTACGCGCCAGTCCTCCAACCCCAGAAGCGATGCAATGCCGATCCGGTGAATCCCCGCCCGCCCCAGCCGGTCGGGAGTTTCCAAACGGTACTCCATATCGGACTTCTTGCCTTTCGGGTGGTAGGAGCCGTAGGTGTGATTGTTATAGGTCTCCTGGTAGATCAATACGCTGTTTAACCCGCGCTTAATCAAGCGTTCGTATTCAACCTGCTCCAACGCCTGCACCTCCATGGAAATACTGGCGAAATGGGGCCTTATCCAATCCAGTACCTGCTCGAAATACTCCACCCCAACCTTGCGGTTGGCTTCGCCGGTGACCAGCAGGATATGCTCAAACCCCTGAGCCTTGATCTCCTCCACCTCGCGCATCAATCGGCTCCGGCTGAGGGTCACCCGTTCCAGTCTATTGTCGGCACTGAAGCCGCAATAGGTACAGACATTGTGGCACTCGTTGGAGAGGTAGATCGGTATATAGAGTTGCGTTGTATTGCCGAAGCGTTTTCGCGTAAGGCGACTACTGAGTTGTGCCATCTCCTCCAGACTGGATTCGGCAGCGGGCGAAATCAGGGCACAGAAATCGTCCAGATCGCGCTTGCCGTGTTTGTGCAATGCTCTTATTACGTCCTCTTCGCTTTTGGCGTAGATACGTTCGCCCATCTCCTCCCAGGAGTGGCGCTGAAACTCATCCAGAAAACTCATTGGTTATTTCACTCGCCGGCAAGAAAAGCGGTCAACGGGCTGCTGGCATCGGCCCGCTTGGCAACCGCGCCCATTCTCGCCTCATAGGCCATGCGCCCGCTAAGGACGGCCAACCGAAACGCCTCCGCCATCGCTACCGGATCACCCGCCACAGCAATAGCTGTGTTCACCAGCACCGCATCGGCCCCCATCTCCATCGCCTCGGCAGCATGGGAGGGTGCGCCGATCCCGGCATCGACCACCACCGGTACATTGCTCTGTTCGATGATAATCTCCAGCATCGCTTTGGTCTGCAACCCCTGGTTGGTACCAATAGGCGCACCCAGTGGCATTACCGCTGCAGCACCCACCTCTTCCAGCCTTTTGCACAGCACAGGATCGGCATTTATGTAAGCCATGACGATAAAACCCTCCTTGGCCAACTGCTCGGTGGCCAGCATGGTCTCGATGGGATCGGGCAGCAGGTAACGGGGGTCCGGGTGAATCTCAAGCTTCAGCCAGTTTGTCTGCAACGACTCCCGCGCCAATTGCGCTGCCAGCACCGCCTCCCTGGCGGTACGCACGCCCGAGGTATTGGGTAGCAGATGCACACCGGGCAGCTGCAGATGCTTGATCACATCGTCCTGCTCTTCATGCAGCTGAACCCGGCGCAGAGCAACGGTTACCAGTTCGCTGCCGGAAGCTTCCACCGCTTGCTGCATCAGCGGATAGGAGCCGAACTTACCGGTTCCCAGAAAGAGCCGTGATTGGTAATCGCGGTCGCCGATACGTAATGTTTCGTTCTGTTTCATCTTACCTGTTCCTGTTTACCTGACTGGTTTCCGTCAGATACACATGTAATATTGTAACTATTCAGTGGTACCAGTTTATGGGTTACTTTCTCAGGGGTCGGAGTCGATTGCGTTAAGATTGTTGGTGATGACCACCAATTTACGACGCAATCGACTCCGACCCCGTACCCTCTGGTAGGAGCGAACTTGTTCGCGAAGAGCGCGCAACGGAGCCGCCATCTAGCCACCTTGAATGGGGGCAATCATCACTACCCGGTCGTTGGAATTCAGTTTGTGCGTAGACCAGTCGGAGCGACGAACCACCGTGTCATTTACGGCAACGGCAATGCGCTCTGCACCCTCCATCGAAAGCTGCCTTAGCAGTGCATCGACGGTGTGGCCCTGGTCGAGGGATATTTCATCATCGTTGAGTTGAATTTTGATCATGTTTTATCTCTCCACAGCATCACTTGTTCAGAGGTTCCTTTAGGCTTCTGTGTAAATTTCGCTGCCACCTTGGGTAAACTCCTTCGACTTTTCCGCCATGCCTTCGCTGACGGCGGCATCAATAGTGCCGATGCCCTTGGCGGCGGCGTATTCGCGCACGTCCTGAGATATCTTCATGGAACAGAATTTCGGACCGCACATGGAGCAGAAGTGGGCCACTTTGGCTGACTCCTTGGGCATCGTCTCATCGTGGTACTGACGGGCACGCTCCGGATCCAGCCCCAGGTTGAACTGATCTTCCCAGCGGAACTCGAAGCGTGCCTTGGACATGGCATTGTCACGGATTTGAGCACCCGGATGGCCCTTGGCGAGATCTGCAGCGTGGGCGGCAATCTTGTAAGTGATGGTGCCTTCACGCACGTCCTCTTTGTCGGGCAGGCCCAGATGCTCTTTTGGGGTGACATAGCAGAGCATGGCGCAACCGTACCAGCCGATCTGAGCGGCGCCTATGCCCGATGTGATGTGGTCATATCCGGGAGCGATATCGGTCACCAGCGGCCCTAGTGTGTAGAAGGGCGCCTCATAGCACTCCTGCAACTCCTTATCCATATTCTCTTTAATCATCTGCATAGGCACATGCCCGGGACCTTCAATCATCACCTGAACGTCGTGCTCCCAAGCCTTCTTGGTTAATTCACCCAGGGTCTCAAGTTCAGCGAACTGAGCAGCGTCGTTGCCGTCGGCGATGGAGCCGGGGCGCAAGCCGTCGCCCAGGGAGAAAGCGACATCGTAGGCCTTCATGATTTCGCAGATCTCATCGAAACGTGTATACAAAAAATTCTCCTGGTGGTGAGCCAGGCACCACTTGGCCAGGATTGAGCCACCACGCGAGACGATACCGGTCATCCGGCTCGCGGTCATCGGTACGTAACGCAGCAGCACACCGGCGTGGATGGTGAAGTAGTCGACACCCTGCTCCGCCTGTTCAATGAGCGTATCGCGCATAACATCCCATGTGAGATCCTCGGCCACGCCACCCACCTTCTCCAGCGCCTGATAGATGGGAACGGTGCCGATGGGCACCGGCGAATTGCGCAGAATCCATTCGCGGGTTTCGTGGATATTCTCACCGGTGGAGAGATCCATAATGGTATCGGCACCCCAGCGGATGCCCCACGCCATCTTGTCCACCTCCACCTCGATGCCGGAGGTGATCGCAGAGTTACCGATATTACCATTGACCTTGACCAGGAAATTGCGCCCGATGATAACCGGCTCCAGCTCGGGATGGTTGATATTAGCGGGAATAATAGCGCGACCACGAGCCACCTCTTCACGTACAAATTCAGGGGTGATCTCATCGGGGATACTGGCGCCAAAACTGAAGCCGGGATGCTGTTGACGCAGCAGCCCCTGCTCCCGCGCCTCTTGCAATCGCATACTTTCGCGGATAGCCACGAACTCCATCTCCGGCGTTATTATGCCCTTCCTCGCATAGTGCATCTGGCTGACATTGGCACCGGATTTTGCCCGCCGCGGGGGACCCAGGTGTTCAAAACGCAGATCGTTCAGACTCGCATCATCTGCGCGCTGCCGACCGAAGCTGGAACTTAGCCCCGGCAAAACCTCGGTATCGCCACGCTCCTCGATCCAGGGGCGGCGAATACCTTCCAAACCTCTGCGCAAATCTATCTTTGCTTCGGGATCGGTATAGGCTCCCGAGGTATCGTAGGCGGTTACCGGGAGATTCTTCTCAGCACCAAAACTGGCGGGAGTATCTGCAAGATGAATTTCCCGCATGGGAACCCGTATATCGGGACGACTGCCCTCTACATAGATCTTGGTCGATCCGGAAATCGGCTGCCCTGCATTGGCGCCGATCTCGGCAGTCGCTTCTGATAGGGTTTCACTGATTACACTCATAACGTCCCGTCCTCGGTAGAAATATGAAAGACGAAACAGGGGATTGAACTTGGGAGAAGAGTTGATTCTGCTTCCCTACACCGATACTAGCCGGATCAGGTTCAAAGGGTATTTCTCAGCCCGCTCGATCTCCCTTCAGCCCAATGACTTGAGTGGAAAATCCGGGGCACCCCCGCTTCACGGCCCGATAATCAGGTCAAATGCACTCCAATGTCAAATAAAATAACTCTCTTCTGCAGCAAAATCATGAAAATCACCCTCCCATGGAAATAAAGTTGTATTTGGAGCACACTTAATTTGTGATTGGTCTCTCAGCACGTTCTTCGCCAACAAGTTCGCTCCAATTGAGATCAAGATTATTGGTACTATTTTTGGAGATAGGGTGATAGCAAAAGTGAACGTTGCAATGATTTAATCTGGATGCGGTGTATACGATGGAGCAGAGGGAGCCGATAACTGCATAGGTGCTCTGCTGAAGATGGTTGCGGCTGACCAATAGCGACCAGCTGTGCTGCAGATTGCGAAATGGAGACTACAAATCCCATAAAGATTGATCTTCATAAGCGTTTAACTCATTATAGTGCGAATAGCGTTTCCGATTAATAACCAGAATGGATCCATTCAATATGTACGGTATAATTTTCGATTTTTTGCGTGAGTATGTAATTGAGCGACATGGGGGAAAAGATACCTGGAAAGCTCTGCTGGATGACAACGGGTATGGCTATAAGGTCTACTTCCCGGTAAAGGAGTACCCTGATGAGGAGATCGTGGCATTAGCCACCTCAGCTTCCAACGCGCTGAACCTGCCGCTGCCGGATGTGCTTGAGGACTTTGGCTCATTTGTCGGCCCAAAGCTGACCAGCTTCTATCACATGTATGTGAAAGATAAATCATGGAAAACGCTGGATATCATAGAGGTTGCCGGTAGCAGTATTCATGACACCATTCATAAACACAATCCCAACCGGAAACCGCCGACGATATCCAGTAGCAGAGAGAGTAATGACCATCTGATCCTGACCTACCACTCTCATCGCAAGCTCTGCCCGGTTGTTCGCGGTGTTGTAAGGGGCCTGGGGGAAAAGTTCGGCGAGCAGTTCCGAATCAAAGAGACCCAGTGTATGCACCAGGGAGCTGATAACTGCGTGATGCACATTACACGGATCTGACATCCAGCGGTTCAGACCGGAAACAAAAAAGGAGGAGGCGAAAACTAATCCACCCGTGGAGCACTATCGCGAAGGATCAGATCCGGCTTGGAGAAAGGGGCAAGCCGCTCGGCAAGATCAATAAACTCCAACATCGGCGAGCCACGGTAAAAGCGAGCCATCGGACGATCCCGCCAAATCCGGTCGGCATATGAGTGAATGGTGTGGGGCGTATCGCCTACACCGTCGCCTCCACGATCAAACCCCTGATAGCCGTCCCAATGGTTACCTCGCCAGTCATTGGATAGAGCGCTGGAGGGGGCGCTGGTCAGTACCTCGGTAAAGTTACCCTCAAAACGATTGCCATGAATCACATGGCCACCCTTCTCACCGTAGAAGTAGAGCGCCACATCATTGTAGGCAAAGAGATTATCGTAGAGATAGATAATATTGACCGGATCCACCGGCGCATTGGCGATAAGCCCCACCGCGCAGTGCACAATGCTGTTATTTCTGATCGTCACCTGGGAACTGTCCTTGATCGAAAAACCCGAACCGGTAGGGTTACGTAGATGGATAATCTGATTACCCTTGATGGTAAGGCCGTTGGAGTAGATCACCACAATGCCGGTTCGATTCTCCGTTATCCGGTTGTTCTCCACCCAGTTACCATGGGAGTAGATAAACTCCATCCCCATTCTGCCGTTACTGACAGTGTTATCAGCTATGCGGTTATTGATCGAGTTGGTAAACAGCAGGTCACGAATGTGGTCAAAATGGTTTCCCTCAATCAAGTTATCGCGGCTGTACCACATACGGATACCGTCACCGCGCAGACTCGCCTCCTCTCCTCTGGAAGAGACCCGGTTGCCGCGAACTGTATTGTTGTTGGCCTGATGGAGATGAATGCCAAAGAGCACGTCATCGATAATATTGTTTTCAATCAGGGTATCGTCCGCCTCCAGCAGCAACCCGGCATCAACACCATCATGGGAGTCGCCGGAGCCTGTGAGATGCACCCCCTTTACCACAGCACCATCTGCCGTGACGCGCAACACCGTACCGCTGCCGCCGCCATCTATCGTCACTCTACCCTGACCATCAAGAGTAATAGCGCGATTTAGATCAACCGGCCCTTCATAGGTTCCCGGGGGAGGACGCAGTACCCCTCCGGGTGGCGTCAGTTCGATCAGTAGTTGAAGAGGGGCAAAGC
>JBEVXT010000278.1:0-5263 GCA_040505955.1 Sedimenticola sp.
GAAGAAAGACTATGATCTGAAACTCTACCAGCGTGAATACGAAGTTGGCGATTTGGTATACCTGATAGACTCCAGTAGCAAAATAGGCCTATGCAAGAAGCTAAAGCCACCATGGCTGGGACCATTTATCGTTGTAAACAAGCTCTCACCCATTCTCTACAGAATCAAGAACAGGAAAAAGGAGACTGTTGTACATCACGACCGATTGAAACTGTGTGAAGACCGTGATGTCCCTGGTTGGCTAAAGAGAATGAGGCACAATGTCATAACAAGCGAAACGGCCTTGGTAGATTCCAGACCCACACCGGCAGACAAGCAACGGTCTTCGCTGGATACTACAACTGAAAATGATGACGTACCGTATGAGGACATGGACATAGATGACCTGTTCTATGGCGGTCAACAGGACACAGATCCCGATGCGACCCTGCCGTACTGTTTGGGAGATAACAGTCACATGACAGAAATAGTTTACCGGGATGAACCAGTCGCTGATACCCTCCAGACGATACTCATAGATGAACTTCAACATGAGACGCACACTGAACCTGTAAATTTGGCTGAGGTACAGGGGTGTCCTGAACTGACAAAAAAGGGGCGTACGCGTCGTCAACCATCGCGGTTGGACGACTATGACCTCTACTAGAGAAGATGTGAAGGAATGTAAATAATGTAAATAGTTCATTTGAATATACATGTATTTGTGCATAATCTGTCTTGTAGGCTCGAAAGTGGCTAGGTCACATTGGCCCATTTGAGTTTACTCTGACCTTGTAATCTGCTACCGTGAATCAACCGTGAAAGTATGCACATTCGTGGCTAGGTGACACTGGCCCACCTGTGCATATTTTGACTCAGACAATCGCGATACTTTATATATATTCATTACCTCTGTGGCTAGGGAACACTGGCCCAATTATGTATACTCTGATTTTGCTGCCATGATAATTTGTGATTATATGCACCTTTGTGGATAGGTAACACATGCCCATTGGGGAGCTTTATGGAAACAGTGTGGCTTGGTAACACTGGCCCACTGGTTCTCAGTCCCCCAACTATACCTGTGGTTACCTTTCTAAATACATACATGTACGCTGATCTCTGTAGGAATGGACATGCTCTTTTGCATATAATCTGACACATGCACGTCTATTACAATGTATGCACAAAAGTGGGGATCGGAGTCGCACTGAGTTTTAACGTGTACCAAACTGTACTGTCTGAATTGGTCTGAATGGTGTATTCTAACTGCTAACTGTGGCTTGTCAATCTGGCCTAATCGGCGGTTGTTTATGCAGAAGTTTTGTAATATATGCTTCCACCTCTGACGGTACATTCGCGGCTCTAGGTTCCATGAGTTCTGTATATATCATCACAGTACACACATAACTCTCGATAGTCTGGCTGGCAATTTAAATGATCTTATTCATTGGGTAGTGTTCAATGCGTAACGTAATTTGTTGATATAATGGTGTGTTGTTTTTTTTGTTTTTTTTCCTAGCCCTGTATATCGCATTTCCAATGACATTTCGCTTACAAACTAGGTCGCATAAATGCTAAAAAGTGGCAAAAGACTAAAAAGACTAGTAGTACGCTTAGTTCAGAGCGTTTGGGGTGGGGATTGGATGGCTTCAAAAAAATAAAAAAATAAGAGGAGGAAGAGTGTAGTGCGGTGCGGTAATGTCACTCTAAGAAGCGGTGCGGTAATGTCTCTCGGAGAACTAGAATCGGGAACCAGTGTGACGTCAGCTCCTCCATTGATCCGACTTGAAACAGACGTGTTATCTGACTTGAGTTGTCTGGAGCCATCCTGCAGTATTACCGCGTGGTAGGTGCTTTAGATTACCACATTGGTGTCTGAAGTGGTCTGATTACGGACCTATGTTAATATTTTTGCCACCTAGTTTGCGAAATATGTCGTATTTGTAAGATAAACACGACCGTCAGATTGAGATATTTTGTTCACTGAATTAATTAATTCGCCGGTGAATTTTCGTTCATAAACAGTTCTACAGATAACATTGCCATTATTAATGTAAAGATAAGATTCATACTTCAATTACTTGTAATTTGATTGTCAAAATATTGTTTTAGTAGCGATTTTTACAAACAGGAAGTACGAAATTCGTCCGCCAATTTTTCAACCAATCAGAAACGAGTTTACATATTCCTCTCTTCTCCAAGATGGCTGCGCCCATGATGTCCAATCAGAACCGTGCATTCTAATCCAAGATGGCGGCGCCCATGAATTAAGATTAAAACTCGTCCAAATGACAGAATTTGTTGTTTAAAGTGAAAGATCATTTATAATCCAAATATTTTTCACAATCTAGTAGTAATATATAATCACTAGAGTAGTTTGGTTTGATTAAGAGCCAATTTAACAGTGTTGTTGATCCAAAATTGTGTTTGTAATATCATTGTTTACTGTCTGTGTGTATTTCATTGAAAATCATTTTTGTAAATTATTTCCTAACATTGGGAAACCATTGTGTGTTGGTAGTTTTGATCCACTTTATCATCTCTTTTCGATAACAATCGTTGACATAATATTTTGTGTGGTGCCAGCTGACCTATAAAAAGAGCATATATATATTAGATTCTTTGTTACGCATGTCCAAAGCAAAACTAGAGGCGTTTCTGCAGAGACCGCGGCCTTGTATAGACCACTTATCACACACACCCATTCTCTTGTCTGATAGTAAAGGCTTTTTACTACAGAGGGAAGACACTGATAATAAAATTATCTATTGGTGCGAAAGCGGGGCAACTGCCGCTACGCTAGTTAAAACACTAGAAAACAGGATATTGGATGCTAATTTCCAATATGGCAAAATAGTCTTCTACATTTGGGGGGGCACTTGTGATCTTACCACCAAAAATGGCAGGTTCATCAAACTGAGGTCACAAAGTAACCACATCATAGAGGATATCTGTGAACAATACAAAAGGGCAATAAACATTGTGCACCGTTACGGACATATAATAAAATTTATTGGTGTCCCAAACTACTCGATCCAACTGTACAACAATTTTAAAGGACATAGAGAGGTCAGTTCTTTCAAGAATGATGATCGGATATTAGACGAGCAAGTCAAATTGTTGAACACACGACTAGAGAATCTCTCAGTGAGCCAGAACACTGTAAAAGTGCACACCGACATTGTTAAGCGGAGAAAGGACCCCACTAGGACACCACCAGTTCGCTATTCATATAATTTCTCACAGTTGTATGACGGCTTACATGCCAACAAACTCCTAAGTAAAGTTTGGCTGCGGAAGGTGTACATCGACATCAGTACATCCTGCGTTGATATAGAGGACATTGTGCAGATACATGTACCACAAGGGGAACTTGATGATCTAGACTAAGGAATAAAATTTTGTCAGCTAATATACACTCGATCATCATGTCCGACACCGACGACAGTCAAGCATCACCACTCAATGTGAATCGAGCGTCCATCGACGAGCTAATGGAGCTGGATCAAATTGGCAGATCTCGAGCGACCGCGATTATGCAACTGCGAGAAGAGAATGGGGGGCAAATAACAATGTCAACTCTGAAAGGAACTGATTTAACGGCAACGGCATCAATTATGGACAAGCTGGAGTCCAACGGTGTAATTGAATTTGGCGAGCCAACGGAAGACTCATCGGAAGAAAGTGCAGTGGAAGAGTTGCGAAAGAAATACGAACAACGAGAAAAAGAAGAGGATTTCAGAAGGCAGATGGAAGAAATGAAGCTGAAGACAAAATGTGCACAACTAGAAATGCAATCAGCATTCGAACTGGACTTGAATAGAATGCGCCAGCAACTGATGGAGGAACAAATGAAAAACCGTGTAATGTCAGAGATGGCGGAAACGACTGGAATGGGTGGGGGTTTCACAAACAAAGCAATGGGTGCATTTGTCGATCGCTTGGCACCACAAGGTATCTACAATAAGGAAAAGAGACGGGATGATAAGGAACAACGCCTCCCACTGCCTAAGATGGCAACATTTGACGGCAAAGTTGAATGGCGACCATTCCTAGTCCAATTCAACAGAATAGCACACCGATACAAATGGAGTGAGGATTTAAAACTTGACAAGTTGATAGAGGCTCTACGAGATAAAGCACTCAAATTTTATAGCACATGTAGTCCAGCCATACAAGACAGTTACCCGAAACTGGTTGATAAATTAACTTCCCGATTCGGGCGCAGGGAGCCGGCGCACACGCTGCGAAGAAGATTGCAGGAACTGAGGCAGGACGAAAACACAGTGGAAGAGTTTGGAGAATGCATCCAAGAGCTGGTCCTTGGGGGATATCCGGATGCAACTGATGAAATAGCAGAGACCATAGCGGTTGACACCTTCCTTAAAGGTCTGGAGAACAAGCGCGCGGCCCTAATGGCGATGGACAGGAACCCTACCTCCCTCGACGAGGCTATGCAGTTGGTTAAGGACAGCATTCATAATCAACGGTTGGTAATGGGACATAAAAGGGGCGAGGTGAGGAAGGTGCACTTCAAGGAGGACGAGGATACATGCAGTGACGAGGAGCCAAAAATTAGATTGGTGCAGAGCACACCGCGAGTGGAGAAGTTAGAAGATGAGGTACAACAGCTAAAAGCCGAGGTTGCAACTCTGAATGTGAAGGTAGATAAGGTTTTAACACTATTGACCAGGAGCAGATCACCATCACCAAGGAGTGCTCCTATGAATAATAACAAATGTTTCAACTGTGGGGCTGAAGGTCATTACAGCAGAGATTGCCCACAGAGACGTCGTCCAAGCTCTCCATCACCGGTGACAGCGACAACCATTACAAAGACAAACCAAATCCGGATGTACAGTAACTGTGAAAATCCCTCGAACCTGGTGATCGACATTATGATTAACAGTACCCCAGTGGAAGCAGTCGTTGACACCGCTGCTCAGGTCACGGTAATTAGTCGTAGTTTCGCTCAACAAATGCGTCCACCTATCCAGATGGGGGATACAGTGACTTTAACTGGAGCAGAAAGGCACAGTAGTATGGAAGCAAGGGTAGCGCAGAACATCAACATCCAGGTCGGGGGCAGGAGTGTGACATGGCCCGTATTGGTCGCCGACATCTCGGACGAAGTGATACTTGGTTTAGATTTCCTCGAGGCAATGAAGGCCAATATTAACTTACACAACTTGTCACTAACCATAGGAGGCCAGATAATAATGGCCAAAATGATGAAATCAAAAGGAGAAACCATTAAAGTAGCACGGGTGATATTGAAGAA
>JBEVXT010000279.1:0-4618 GCA_040505955.1 Sedimenticola sp.
CTGTAGGAGTGGTCTCTCGAACCGCGATGGGGCGGGCACCTTGGTGCGACTGTTCAACGCGCATGGTGATTAGCCCTAGAAAAAAGGCAGGACACCCATAGAAAAAAGGCAGGACACCCATCACTTACACAAACACGATTTAGTGATGGGTGTCCTGGTATTGAGGGGCACCTCACCGGAGATCATGTATTGGCGGCTGTGGGATCGGTGTTGCGAAGCTGGATGGAAGTTGAGGGCAAATAACAGCGGGTTTGCTCCGTTGATGACAACTCTGCCTAGGCCGGAGTCCACAGGATTTCAGACTGACTGCGGCTGATAGATTCCTCGCATTTTTCCGATCAACTCCTCCACTGCGGGATCCCCTGGCTTGCTATCACCCATCAACCAGGCAAGCAGTTGCCGGTCTTCACTGTCGAGGATGTGAACAAACAGGAGCTGTTCAGCCCCCGTCAGCTGCGGATAGACTTGGTCGAGAAAATCGCGCAGCAGATAGTCCAGCTCAAGCATACCGCGCCGACACTGCCAGCGCAGTCGCTCGATGGTGGGCTGTTGGTCGCGCTCCACCATCAGATCGAGTGTCTGAACATCAATTCCTTGATATGACCAATCGCCTTGGTGGGGTTTAGCTGTTTAGGACAGACGGCGACACAGTTCATGATGGTGTGGCAACGAAACAATTTATAGGGTCCTTCGAGGGCGTCGAGGCGATCATCCGTCGCCTGATCCCGGCTGTCGGCAAGAAAACGCCACGCCTGCAACAGCGCCTGGGGACCGTGGAACTTCTCCGGATTCCACCAGAAAGAGGGGCAGGAGGTGGAACAACAGCCGCACATGATGCACTCATAGAGCCCATCCAACTTGTCACGCTCTTCAGGTGATTGCAGTACCTCTTGCTCAGGGGAGGGATCTTTACGGATCAGGTAGGGCTTGACGGCCCGGTACTGCTGGTAGAACTGACTCATATCCACCACCAGATCGCGCACCACCGGACGACCCGGTAACGGCCGTACCGTAACCGGCTCTTTCAGATCCGCCACCTGTGTAATACAGCCAAGCATATTGGTGCCGTTGACATTAAGTCCATCAGAGCCACACACCCCCTCACCACAGGAGTGGCGAAAGCTGAATGACTCATCCTGGCGCTTGATCTCCAGCAGAGCGTCCCGCAGCATCATGCCCTGAGTCAGCTCCACCTCGTACTCCTGCATGTGGGGAGAGGTGTCGATATCCGGATTGTAACGATAGATGATGAATTTCATTGAACAACTCTCAGTAAACGCGCTCTTTTGGTGGAAAGGTTTCAACTGTCAAAGGCTTGGTATGCACCGGTTTGTAATCAACCCGGTCATCCTCCTGAAAATAGAGGCTGTGTTTCATCCAGTTCTTGTCATCACGGTTCGGATAGTCGGGTCTGGAGTGGGCACCCCTGCTCTCCTTCCTCTCATAGGCGGAGAGGGCGGTGGCGATACCGACATCGATCAGGTTCTCCAACTCCAGCGCCTCGCAACGGGCAGTGTTGAAAACAGAACTCTGGTCGCTGAGGCGCACATCTTTCAGCTTATCCCTGACCGCCTTTACCAGCTCCACCCCTTCACTCATTATCTCGTCGGTGCGGAAAACACCGGCGTGATCCTCCATCACCTTGCGGAACTCATCGCGCAAATCACGCACGCTGATCCCCTCACCGGGCTGATCCCACCGCGTCAGGCGTGACATGGCGCTCTCAACACTGGCCTCGTTCATCGGTCGGTGATTGGGATTCGCCTTCAAATAATCGATAATCTCCTGTCCGGCGGCGCGGCCAAATACCAGAATATCAAGCAGTGAGTTGCCGCCCAGACGGTTAGCGCCATGCACCGACACACAGGCACATTCACCTGCGGCATAGAGACCGGGAACCACCTCTTCCGGACCATGTTGTAGCGGTGCCACCACCCGCCCGAGACGATCGGTGGGAATCCCACCCATCACATAATGTGCCGTGGGAAATACCGGAATCGGTTCAAGCACCGGATCGACACCGGCAAAAATTTTTGCGCTCTCACGAATACTGGGCAGACGCTTGCTGATGATATCCTCACCAAGGTGATCCACCTTCAGCATCACATGGTCGCCGTTGGGACCGCAGCCGCGCCCCTCCTTCACTTCGGTAACGATGGCGCGTGCCACCACGTCCCGGCTTGCCAGATCCTTGGCGTTGGGTGCGTAGCGCTCCATAAAGCGCTCACCGTCTTTGTTGACCAGATAGCCCCCTTCCCCTCTCACCCCTTCGGTGATCAGCATACCCTTGCCGGCGATGCCGGTGGGGTGAAACTGGAAGAACTCCATATCCATCAGCGGCACACCGGCACGCAACGCCATCGCCATACCGTCGCCGGTATTGATATGGGCATTGGAGGTGGTGCGGAAGACCTGACCACAACCACCGGTGGCGAGAAGCGTTGTTTTCGCCTCAATCAGCAACGGCTCACCGGTTTCGATCTCCAGCACCAGAGCGCCGAGGATCGCCCCTTCATCGTCACGAATCAGATCGACGCCAAAGTACTCATCGAAAAAATGGGTGCGGGCGCGAATATTCTGCTGGTAGAGGGTGTGGAGGATGGCGTGACCGGTGCGATCGGCTGCGGCACAGGTGCGGACGGCCTGGGCGCCACCGAAGTCCTGGCTCTGCCCACCAAAGGCGCGCTGGTAAATTCTGCCGTCGTCGAGGCGTGAAAACGGAACACCATCATGTTCCAGCTCGTAGACAGTAGGAATCGCCTCCCGGCACATAAACTCAATGGCATCCTGATCACCGAGATAGTCCGATCCTTTCACCGTATCGAACATGTGCCAGTGCCAGCTGTCCGGCACCACGTTAGCCAGGGCTGCATTCACCCCGCCCTGGGCCGCCACTGTATGCGAGCGTGTGGGAAATACCTTGGAGACCACCGCAACCCGCAGGTTGGCATTGGCAAGCTGCAGAGCGGCATTCAGACCCGCTCCCCCCGCGCCGATGATCAGGGCGTCAAAATTTCTTCTGGCTAACGTCATGGTAGACCTTTAATCAATGTAAGTTTCAGGCTGCCGCTCCGGCAAGAAAAAGCGTCCTGAGAATCAGCAATCCACACCCCACCAGGCCGGTGCCGAACAGAGTTAGCAGCAGCACTCTGGGGATAAACGGGTGAACGTAGTCGATGAGTACGTCCCGTACCCCAACCCAGGAGTGAATCAGAAGGGCAACAAAGAAGAGCTCCATGGCAACGGCGGCAACCGGATTGGAGACGTAATCACGCCAGGCCTCGTACGATTCGGGGCCGGAGAAGAGCAGATAGGCAAGCAGGTAGATGATATAGAGGCCGAGGTAGACGGCGGTGACCCGTTGCAGCGCCCAGGCGCGCAGACCGGAGGCTTGGCGGCTCATATCATAATCTCCAGCAGAATGGCGATAACCGGGGCTGCATACATCACTGCATTGGCCGACTTGCCGGCAACATCTATCCCCACCCCGATATCAAAATCGATAAGCAGATAGCGAATGCCGGCAAGGAGGTGGTGGATAAGCGCCCACAGAACCACAAACAGCACCAGCTTCATGGAGAAACTGGAAAGCAGCTCCTTAGCCTCAATAAAGCCATCACTGCCGGAGAGTGAGAGATTGAGCAGATAGGCAACGAATGGAACCATGAGGATCATAGCCATACCCGCCACACGGTGGCCGATGGACATCACTGCCGCCATGGGAAACCTGAACTGAAGAAGATTCAGAAAAACAGGCCGACGATTGTTTTGCATAGGGATTATTTCCGGTGTAACCGTCACATTTAACGGACTTTGAACAACCGGAAAGAATTATAACTCTTTGCTCTTTTTTGAAAAGCTTTTTTTTATGAATCCATTAAATTTTCTTGGGGCTCTATTTTTTGCAAATATCTTTTCATTTCAGACCTATCTCTCTGAGATACCTGAATAATTTTCTTTGAGCGGCAGGCGACTTGCCCAACTGCTGCTCTCTCCTGCCACTTCTGACCAGCTGTCTGATCTGCTGCCTGTCCGCATTAGGACAAGCATCCAATAATTCATTCACTACTTCATCGTCCCCTTCAAGCAGTCGATCCCGCCAGCGCTCAAGCCGGTGAAAGTGATTGGTATCCTGCATGTGCTCATTGTCCATACGGGAAAACAGTTCATCCACCTGCTCAGCATCCTCTTTGCTGAGGAGCTTACCCAGGCGGCGGACGTGACGACGCATGGCGCTATAGCTCTTGATCCGCTTCGACTCCCGTAGCGCCTCCAGCATCAGCGAGCTGAAGTTGAACTGCTCCCACTGCTGGGGCGGCAAAGCGGTGAGCCGCTCCCCCAGCTTTTGCAATTGCAGCATGGCACGCTTGAGCTCGCTTCGACTGACCTCTTCTTCTTCATCTGTTTCCACTTCAAAATCTTCTGACATAGTTTTTCAATCATCCACCATTGCAGCTTGAGCACCAGACCCAATGCAGTTGCCTGAGTCTGCATTGGCCGTAATTAAACGCCAATAAACAAAAAAGTTGTAGGAGCGAACTTGTTCGTGATTAGCTTCGTAGGAGACGCTTCGCGAACAAGTTCGCTCCTACAAATACTACCTCATTCAGCTCAATAC
>JBEVXT010000280.1:0-3706 GCA_040505955.1 Sedimenticola sp.
CATGCTCAACGACCTCACAGCGCAGGATGGGGACAATGCACTAAAGCGCCGCTTTCTCAAATACAGCCGCCCCGGCCTCTTGGTAATTGATTTATGTTGAGTGTTCAGTAATGTGGAGTTGAGGTTCAATAATGCCTTACACAAGAGGGCATAGGGCCAATTGACTCCACATTACTGAACGCCTGGTCCGGGCTATAACGATTCCAGCCAAGCCAGGATGGAGGCATCGTTTCGCCAGGTAGCAGGCATTTGTGGTTGCTCATGAGGGGGCTCGGCCTTGGCGATGGCCTCCCGTTTCATCTCCAAGTCAATGGTGGCGTAGCGGTTGGTGGTGTTGATGCTGGCATGGCCAAGCCACTGACTGACCGTCACCAGATCAACGCCTGACTTGAGAAGATAGATGGCCGTGCTATGGCGCATGCTGTGGGGATGCAGACGCTTGCGGGCCAACGAAGGGCAACGCTCCTTGGCTCGTTCGCATTGACGTGCCAGGATGTAGCGCACCCCGAAGCGGGTCAGTGGTTCACCGCGGTGATTGAGAAACAGCGACGTATTGGCATCCTGAGGCAGCTCCCTTTCGCTACACAGATCGCGGAGGAGTTCGGCGGTCTGCGGCCAAAGGGGGCAAATACGCACCTTGCGGCCCTTGCCCGACAAGCGAACCTGGAAAGGCTTGACCAACTGGCAGTCATCCACCCGTAGATCGATGATCTCTTGTACCCGTGCCCCGGTATTGAACATAGTGGCCAACAAGGCATAATCGCGCCGGCCATCGACTGTCGCACGATCCACGCTCTCGAGCACGGCACAGATCTCCTCATACTCCAGGTAATCGACCGGTTGTGATCCAGCCCGCTTGATGGGAATACTCAACACCCGTTGCGCCTGTTCGAGGTGCTCGGGAAAGAGTGCCGCCACATGATGAAAGAAGGCATGGATGGCGGCCAGACGGACATTACGGGTAGAGGTCTTGTTGTGGCGAGTCTCCTCCAGGTCATTGAGAAAGTTGACGACATCCCCGGGCAGGATATCGTCGAGATCGAGCCGGGCGGGTTCGATTCCTTTTGACGCGGCCAGAAAGCGCAGCAGTAAGACCATGGCATCGCGATAGCTATGGATGGTATGAGGGCTCAAACCACGTAACCGAGGGAGATAATCGACGAAAAAGGTCCGCAGTGCCCGTGCCAAGGCGTTGGGAAATTGGGTGGTCACGATTCACCCCCTTGCATCTTCGGAAGCGGCACGACAACAGCGCCATACTGGTCATTGAAGCGATTACTGGCATGGGAAGCCAACTCATCGACGAAGTGCAGATAGTACTCGGTGGAGACGATGGAGACATGCCCCATATAGGTGGCCAGCAGTGGTAGCTTGGCGCGGATATCGGCACCCGTGCGGTACCACCGCAACAGCGCATTGACCGCGAAGCTGTGACGCATATCGTGGACCCGAGGCAATTGACCTTCCGCTGTGCGGATCCCACTCTGGCGGCACAAGGCCCGAAGCCCCTGCCCAATACCACCGCCGGAATAGGCCTTGCCTTTCTGGCCGCAGTTCCAGATCAAAGGCGTTTCCGGCGTGAGCGGCAGATGGTGCTGACGGCGTACGTCCAGATAGTGGGCGATCTCCCCGGCGGTATCGTCGGAGAGAGGGAGATGACGCGACTTATGGAACTTGGTGTGTTGCACCAACAAGCAGTGCTGCCGAGGATCGTAGTCGCCAATACTCAAATGCAACAGCTCGGCACGACGCAGACCCGTGGTATAGAGCAGCACAATGGCCAAGCGATAGACCTGAGGGCGAAGGGGTGAGAGGGGGACCGGTTCCAGCCGATCGGCAGCTTGAAGCAGTCGGGCGATCTGGGCCTCGGTAAAGATGTAAGGCTGCAACGGCTGGTGATTGGCGGGAAACGATAGCAAGTCCGGGACAAAACAATCCGGCTCGCTCCGGCGCCGATAGAGACAGAAGTTCCGTACCACGCGCATATGGTTGCGTCGCACACCCGAGGCGAGATGCTGTTTACTGTTGCACCAAGCGGAGAAATTTTCCGCATCGAGATCCGTGGCCCCCGTATTGGCCAACCAGCGGTCAAGAGACTTCAGGATCCACTGCTCCTGCTCGAAGCCCTTACCCAACGCCCGTTGGAGTTCTAGATAGCGTGAGAGGATCGGTTGCAGGATGGAATGCTCGGTGGAGGCATTCATGACCGTCCCTCCGATGCTTGAGGAATGGCGCAACCCTCGGGGAGATCCAGGGCCACCTCGCGCAGATCCTCAATGGCAAGGCGCAGGTAGACACAGGTGCTCTCCGCCGTGCGATGACCGAGCAGATCACCGATGGTCTTGAGTGACGTGCCCTGACGGAGCAGATGTAAGGCATAGGAATGGCGCAGACAATGGATCCCAGTGACCGGCAGCTGCAAACCACTGCGCTTCACGCAGCCACCAAAGGCATCGTTGACGCCGGTTAACCCCAAAGGACCCAGCGGTGCCCGCACCCGCAAGAAAATCTGACGAAAAGGAACCCGAGGGCGCCCATTACGCAGATATTGAACCAATGCATCGCCCGCCGCATCGGTGAGTGGCAGCACCAATGGCTGACCGGTCTTGTGTTGCGCCACTCGGATCTCTCCCTGACGCCAGTGGATATCATCGAGCCGGAGGGTACGGACATCACAGGCGCGAAAGCCATAGGTGGCGATCAGAAACAGCATCGCGTAATCGCGCATGCCCATTTGGGTATTACGGTCAATGGAAGCCAGCAAGGCGCAGACACTCTCCCACGGCAGGGCACGGGGAATCTGTTCCAGGCGGTACAAGCGCGGGGTATCGACCTGTGCATCCAGCCCCGGCGGGAGCCAACCCGAGACCGCGCCAAAGCGGAAAAATGCCCGCAGATGGGCGGCTTCGTGCTGGAGAGTACCGCGGCAATGCTGCTTGCCGAGGTAAGTAATGAACGTCTCCACATCGGAGGGTCTCAACTCGGCGAGATGCGAAGGCGTCGATTCGTAGCTCAGCTGATCGAGAAAACACGAGACCGTACCCAGATGCCCGGAAACGGTGGAGTGGGAAAGTCCCCGCACCGCCTCCATGAAGTGTCGATAGTCCGCGAGCAGGGCATCGCTTCGACTCGGCACGTTGGGCCGGGGTGGAGGAAGGAGTGCGTTTACATCCAAGTACCGTTCCAGAGCGCGAACGGTTCCGGCCAGATTGCGATCATCTTGAGAGTTTGTCGGTCGGCAAGCCAGCAAATCCTCTCGTGTCACTTCAGGCAACGTGAGCCGACCACGTTGCCTGATCATCTCGTCAATACGGGCGAGCGTGCGCATGAGTATGCGACAACAACTACGCTTGTAGCCTTGTTGTTGCGACCAGTCGGCGAAATCGTCTGCGATCGCTCCAAGCAGCGGGAGTGAAGAGAAGCGTGCATGCGCCTTGGGAAAGAGCTCTTTTAACATCGGGGAACCTCCGGTTTTGGCTGCCAGAATTGGCAAGGTTCCAATGTCTATTAATGTGAAGTGATTAGGGAAAAAATCGATAGGTATCTAAGGGTTATTCTAGGTACTCCACATTACTGAACACTCAACATAAATCAATTTATGTGGAGCTCCACATAAATTGATGAGGTAGGCTACCTCTCCTATTCCAATCGTCATGCCGACCTCCTGTTTGAGGTTATCTCCCAGCGCTATGAAGAGCGCTCCATC
>JBEVXT010000281.1:0-15766 GCA_040505955.1 Sedimenticola sp.
AGGTTGTCCAGAATCCGCTGTTTCTGTTGTGTTGATGAGTTGCTTGTTTCCATTACGCCTTCATAAAGCAATAAGCACACCAGGAAGGCCTCTCTTACTCACAGTGGTGCATCCGACTGTCGCCAGGGGCTGGTAAGTGCCCACTTTCAGCAAAAGTCTAACCACAGAGTGTTGTGGCCACACGCAGTCAGTTACTCAACCGAAGCTACTATGCACCAATATAGTGCGTATATGAGAGGATTAACAGGAGAGGCGGTTAATAACTCCATACTCGGGGTCGGAGTCGATTGCGCTGAAATAGGGAGTATTTCCCAATATATTCAACGCAATCGACTCCGACCCCTGCCGCAGAACTCTGAAGCTTGGGTTAATAAGAGGGGGTAAACGCAGGATTGGTGGCACCCGGTGTATGGGGAATGGCATTGTTGTTAGGGGTGTAACCGGAACTGGCGGGTGCTTTGAAGTCGGAGGCATCACGACCTTCCGTGTGATCTGTACTGTTGCGGAAGCTGGAGGCATCACGATCTTCTGTATGATCTGCACTGTTGCGAAAGTCAGCAGAATCAGGGGCCTCATACTGGGGTGCATCAACACCGCTCTCACCGCTACTGCCTGAGGTTGGCGCCTCTGCTGCGTCCCCCGCATCTGTATGGACAAAAAACTGCACCGGTGCTGCACCGATCATCTCCCGGCCCTTATTGTCGATCACCGTTGCCTGTAGTCGATGGCTGCCCCGCTCCACCTCGCCCAGATTCATCTGCAGGCTTGTCAGCCGCTGACTCAGCACACGACCATTCATGGTCAGCCGAACGGCGTGCCCCGAACGTAGCCTTGGGGTGAGCGATAGCCTTACTGTAATTTGTGCCTCTTCAATACGGAAAGTGGCCTGATCAGCCGGGGAGGTGATGCTGAAGCTCCGATAGAGACCACTCTTCTTGCTCTTGGCCCCGCCTCTGATGCCGCCAGCACTGCGTGGGGTGTAGACGGAAGGCTCCGGTAGTTTGATCTCTTCAGCCCCCGGTGCAGGCTGATCTGAGTAGTGAACACGCCCTGATTCATCCACCCACTTATAGACAGCGGCAGGCAGCGTGGCACAATAGATCAGCAGCAGAAGTATCAACAGGCGGTGCATGACCATCAGCATAGCTCAGGGAGCGGTTCAATATAAGAGGCGGGTTCACAAAACCTCACCTCCGTCACTCAGCCAATAAGTGCAATGTAGCCGCAAATATTTGAAACTGACTCTATAGAATAATCATGAAGTCGGGTGTAGGAGCGAACTGAATGCCATTAACTTAGGTGGGAAATTCCCCGTAAACTTCAGGCTCGTCATTCCCGCGTAGGCGGGAGTAGTGGTGCAGGGATGCACCGTTTACGGACCTAAGGATGGAATCCAGGGGACAGCGCTCCGTAGCGCTGGATACCCGCCTGCGCGGGTATGACGGGAAAGAGGGAAGTTCGACCACCGGGTTCCAACCTATGCAGGGATGACCATGGTATTAAGCTTAAGTTAATGACATTGGGAGCGAACTTGTTCGCGAAGAGCACGTTTCGGAATCCATCGCGAACAAGTTCGCTCCTACAATCGACACTGGCACCGGGGTCTCTTTACCCATTGTATTCGCATTTATTCGCGTGCATTTCCGGCCAAAAAAAACGCCCCCTAAGGGGCGTTTTCCTCGCAACAGTAACGCTCAGACTTAGAGGCTGAAGTACATGTCGAACTCCACCGGATGGGTGGTCATACGCAGACGGGTTACCTCTTCCATTTTCAGTGTAATGAAGGCATCGATCAGGTCGTCGGTGAAGACGCCTCCGGCGGTAAGAAAGTCACGATCAGCATCCACCGCTTCCAGCGCCTGATCCAAGCTGTGGCAGACGGTGGGAATAGCCTGAGCCTCTTCGGCAGGCAGGTCGTAAAGGTCTTTGTCCATCGCCTCGCCCGGATGGATTTTGTTCTGAATACCGTCCAGGCCAGCCATCAGCAGTGCTGCGAAGCAGAGGTAAGGGTTGGCGGTGGGATCAGGGAAACGCACCTCTACGCGACGGCCCTTAGGGTTGGATACGAATGGGATACGGATAGAGGCAGAACGGTTACGGGCGGAGTAAGCCAGCATAACCGGTGCTTCGAAACCAGGTACCAGACGCTTGTAGGAGTTGGTAGAAGAGTTGGTGAAGGCATTCAGAGCACGGGCGTGCTTAATGATACCGCCGATGTAGTAGAGGGCGGTTTCGGAGAGGCCACCGTACTCATTACCGGCAAACAGGTTATCGCCGTTCTTTGCCAGAGACATATGTACGTGCATGCCTGAGCCATTATCACCTACCAGCGGCTTGGGCATAAAGGTCGCGGTCTTGCCGTAGGCGTGGGCGACGTTCTGGATCACGTATTTCATCACCTGGTTCTGGTCAGCACGTTTCACCAGCGTATCAAACTGGGTACCGATCTCACACTGGCCGGCAGTAGCCACCTCATGGTGATGTACCTCAACAGTGACACCCATCTCTTCCATCGCCAGACACATGGCGGCACGGATATCGTTCAGGGAATCAACCGGAGGAACAGGGAAGTAGCCGCCCTTCAGACCAGGGCGATGACCGATGTTGCCATCCTGGTAGACACGCTCGGAGTTCCATTCGGCCTCTTCAGAGTCGACCTTGTAGAAGGCACCACTCATGTCGGCGCCCCAGCGGACGTCATCGAGGATGAAGAACTCGGGCTCGGGGCCAAAGAATGCCGTATCACCGATACCGGTAGACTGCAGGTAAGCCTCGGCACGCTTGGCAACAGAACGGGGATCACGCTCGTAACCTTCCATAGTGGCGGGCTCGAGGATGTCACAGGTAATGTTGATGGTGGTCTCGTCGGTGAACGGATCGAGTACCGCAGTAGAGGCATCCGGCATCAGCACCATGTCGGATTCATTGATGCCTTTCCAGCCTGAGATGGAGGAGCCGTCAAACATCTTGCCGTCAGTGAAGTCATCTTCACTGATCATGCTGGCAGGCATGCTGACGTGCTGCTCTTTACCGTGGGTATCGGTAAAGCGCAGATCAACAAACTTAACCTCTCTCTCTTTAATCATCTCCAGGACTTTTGAAGCCATGATGTTCTCCAGCTGTATATTAGGTTGTGCCTCCGGCCGGCAGGCCTTTTGGCGTTAAAATATCTGTCGACTTAAATTAGCAGTATGTGTGCCAATCGTAAGAGACCGTGGACGCAATCCCCTGATTTTAAACTGACACAGCAGGTTCTGCCTAGTCCATTATATAAAGCGGCCTCTCTGAGGTGGTTACGACCCGCCGCTTTGCCCTCTCGGAGGGCGGGTATCTGCAGTTAAAATCGAATGATCCTACCGCTGATCCGTCAAGATCGCACCAAATGTGTGCGCGTATACGTATAAACGCACCATTATGGTGCCGACGTAACTATTCAGCACCGCAAAGAAATCGCCGGTAACTGTTCAGATTACCCCTGAAATTCGTCAGTTCAAGGCGAGGAATGTGAGTTTACATGGCTAAATGATCATTTTTCAACGCAGAAATGGCGGATTTCAGGGGTAAGCTGAATAGTTACGTGCCGACTAGCCATAATAGATCATCACCCGACCGAACCCCGGCAGAGGCTCCACAGCGCTCTGCAGTGCGCTGTGAAACTGCTCCCTGGTCTCTCCATCGGGAATCGTCGCCAGAGGGAAATAGAGATCGACCTCGATTTTTCCCGCCAGATAGTGAAGCACCAGACGCTGCCTCGCGCTCGCACCGGGTATCTCACGCCACTGCCGCTCAAGCAACCCCTCGGCCTCCGGTCGCAATGGCAGGCCCTGGCAGGGAATCGCTATTTCATCATCCTCGGGGTCGATATGAACGGTGACATCGCTGAGCTCTTCCACCTCCAGCAGCAGTTGGTCGGTAACCAGCTGGCTGATCATGTGGCCCTCGGAGACACTGATCCAGGGTGCTACCAGTACATGGACATCTGCAGACGCCAAGCCACCTATTTTTCGGGTACGCAGCATATGAATAGCGTCAACACCACCGACGGCAAAAATTATTTCACGGATATATTTGATCCGATCCTCATCCAGCCCCTCGTCCACCAGCTCCTGAAAGGCGGGCCAGCCTAGATCCCAGCCGATCTTTGCCACCATCAGGCCGACAGCGAATGCGGCGATGGCGTCGAGATAGGGAAGGCCGGCCATGGTGCCCGCAACGCCCACCAGAACTACGATCGATGAGGCTGCGTCCGAGCGATGGTGCCAGGCGTTGGCCTGCAGCATATCGGAGCGAATCCTGCGGGCTGCACGAACGGTGTAGTGATAGAGCGCTTCTTTGGCTACGATTGAGAGAGCGGCGGCATAGAGCGCCATAGGCCCGGGATGTAGCAGCTTCTCGGGAGTGAAAAGACGCGAAACCGCATCCCAGCTTATTCCCAGAGCGACCATCACCAGCAAAATACCGAGGCCGAGGGTTGCCGCCGTTTCGAAGCGGCCATGGCCGTAGGGGTGGTCGCTGTCGGGCCCATGGCCAGCGTGCTGGGCGGCAACATAGACCAGCACATCGGAAAGAAGATCGGAGAGTGAGTGAATGCCATCCGCCACCAGTGCCTGAGACTGGGCGATCAGACCGACTGCTATCTTGACCACAGACAGCAGGGTATTAATCAGTGCTCCCACCAACGTCACCTGCTGGGTGGTTCGTTTGCGCTCCTCTCTGCCGTCAACGGAATCGCTCATATCCCCGTTACTCCTCAGCGACCACTTCAATGACAACAGTATACTCTCCACCCTCTTCCCGGGTCTCGATCAGCCTGTGTCCGTTGATCCGGCACCAGGCGGGAATATCGTTAAGCACCCCTGGATCTGTACAGACCGCTTCCAGCCGGGTTCCCGGCGACAGCTCTTTCACCCTGTCCTGAACACGGATCACCGGCATCGGACAGAGCAGTCGTCTGGCATCCAGGATCACCTTGCCGGCACTAGGAGCCTGTCCGAGAATAGGCACCGTAGCGAGGGAAGTCCATTTTGAGTCATTTTTTTCGGTCATTTGAGGCGAATAGTTACTCTTATTCAACGAAAATGAGCGGAAAAAAGGGCCAAAATGGGGTTTCCGCAGTAGGTGTCCTATTCTCGGACAGGCTCCTAGACATCAGATGTGCCACCCCTCGGGTATCTCATGGGCCCCCAGGGGAGGCACTGTCAGCGACCGACTGTTGCCTTCAAGATCGGTCAGCTCCAACTCCACCTGATCGCAGTTTTTGCCCTGGCTGTAGCGGGCGACAATACGGGCGGCCAGTTCCAGGTCATCATCACTCGCCTCACCATCAATCAGTGCCAGAGGGCCGGCATGGCTGGTGGTCTTGAGGCTAACGAACTGCTTACGGTAACCCTGGAGGAAGTTACCCTCTCCCTCTTCGCGGGAGATGATGATTTTGAAGTTCGGCCGGGGGCGCAGATGGCGACCCACCTTCAGCAGCATGATGTCATCCATCTCGTAGGCCTTGTGACCCTGAGCCTGCCATAGATCGGCCAGTTTTACCGAGTACGAGGCATCGGTGAGAAAGCAGCAGCCACCGGCAGGTTGGGCGTAATCCTCGAACCCGAACAGCTTTGCCAGAGCTATCTGCGGTTTGCGGCTGCGGCCACTGAAATCGTAGAGGCCGTCGCGATCGATCCAACCCTCCCGTTCCGCTTTAGTCTCCGGCAGATTTTTAGCACAGAGGGGGCGCAGCAGCAGATCATCGGCGCCGGATTCACGCGCCACCACCGGCATGGTGTCCTTGCGCTGGGACATCGGGCGCTGACCGATCACCTCACCGGTAATAATAAAATCGAAGCCGTTCTCCTCAATCCACTGCTGGGCCTTCTTCACCATAAAGATCTTGCAGTCGAGGCAGGGATTGAGGTTGGCGCCGTAACCGTGCTTGGGGTTGAAGACCACCTCCTTGTACTCTTCGATAATATCAATGATATGGAGCTTGATACCCAGCTGCTCAGCCACCCACAGGGCGTTGTTGCGCTTGGGCTTTGCCCGGTCTTTCTTACGGATGGCGTGGGTGTGGCCCTCCACACAGAAGCCGGTGAAGAAATTGATCCCCTCCACATGGATACCCTGCTCCTGCATCACCTTGGCCGCCAGCAGGGAGTCGAGGCCGCCGGAGATCAAGGCTGCCGCCTTGCGTTGTCTTGTCATTTCAGTACTTAAGCCATTGAGGGTTATCGGGTTGCGGATTATACGCGATTCGTCAAACTGCTGCCAAAAGGGGGCTTACTCTGGTTAAGCCTGTTTCTGCAAAAGCTTTTTGTTTCGCGCAAAGGCGCAAACCTGAGTTCCGGATTACCGTGCTGACATAGTTACGTTTATTTTTTCTTTACGTCTTTGCGCGAGAAGTTCTTTTCTTAACTCTAAACAACTCGTTACATGAAGCTTCATTGAATAAGCAGGAAAAGATATAATTAGAGGCTTGATTTCCCCATTAATAACTTATAGCTCTGGATTTTTACCATGACGACCAGCAACAACAGCCCCGATGTCTCCACATTCCAGGGCCTGATCTTCGCCCTGGAGCGCTACTGGGCGGATCAGGGATGCATCATTCTGCAACCCTACGATATGGAGGTGGGGGCGGGCACCTTTCATACCGCCACTTTCCTCCGCTCAATCGGCCCGGAGCCCTGGAGTGCCGCCTATGTGCAGCCCTCCCGCCGCCCCACCGACGGGCGTTATGGCGAAAATCCCAACCGCCTTCAGCACTACTACCAGTTTCAGGTGGCGATGAAACCCTCACCCCTCGATATCCAGGATCTCTATCTCGGCTCCCTGGAGATGATGGGCATAGATACCCTGCTGCATGATGTGCGCTTTGTTGAGGATAACTGGGAATCACCCACCCTCGGCGCCTGGGGATTGGGCTGGGAGGTGTGGCTCAATGGCATGGAGGTGAGCCAGTTCACCTACTTCCAGCAGGTGGGCGGCCTTGATTGCCGGCCGATCACCGGCGAGATCACCTACGGGATCGAACGCTTGGCAATGTATATCCAGAACGTCGAGAGCATCTTCGACCTGGTCTGGACATACAGCCCCCAGGGCGTCGTCACCTACGGTGATGTCTTTCACCAGAATGAGGTGGAGCAGTCAGCTTACAACTTTGAACACGCCGACGTCGATTTCATGTTCAGCTACTTCGACCAGTGTGAGAAAGAGAGCAAACGTATGAGCGAACTGGGCCTGCCGTTGCCTGCCTACGAGCAGATGCTCAAGGCCTCTCACACTTTTAATATACTCGATGCACGCCACGCCATCTCAGTAACCGAGCGTCAGCGCTACATCCTGAGGGTAAGAGCCCTCTCCCGGGATGTTGCCCAGGGATATTACGACGCCCGGGAAAAACTTGGCTTCCCCATGCTCAACAACCCGAAGGAGGCCGTCAATGGCTGAGTCTGCTGATCTGCTGTTTGAGCTTGGCACCGAGGAGCTTCCTCCGGTTGCATTAAAGAAGCTCTCCGAGGCATTAACCGCCTCCTTTGTTACTGGTCTGGAGAGGGCCGGTCTGGCCCATGGCGCCGTTACACCTTACGCCACCCCCCGCCGCTTGGCGCTGCTGGTGGAGGGCTGTAGTCTGAGCCAACCCGACCGTGAGGTTGAGCGACGTGGTCCTGCAATACAGGCGGCCTTCGACAAGGAGGGCAATGCCACTAAGGCGGCACAGGGCTTTGCCCGCTCCTGCGGTACCGAGCCCGCCAACCTGGAGCGGATGAAAACGGATAAGGGTGAGTGGCTGATGTACCGCATCAGGGAGGTAGGCAAACCCGCCTCTCAACTGCTGCCCGCCATCGCTGAAGAGGCCCTCAACAGACTGCCGATACCAAAACGGATGCGCTGGGGGAACCTGGAGACCCAATTCGTCAGGCCGGTTCATTGGTTGCTTTTCCTCCACGGGGATAACGTGGTGAAGTGCAATATACTCAACGCTGAGGCGGGGCGCACCACCCGAGGCCACCGCTTTCATCACCCGGGAGAGATCACAATCGCTTCCCCGGCGGAGTACGAGGAGCGGCTGCTGAGCGATGGCCGGGTGATTGCAGGATTCAACACCAGACAGGCGAAGATTCGCAAGCAGGTTGGAGAGGTCGCTGAGAGTATCGGTGGACAGGTAGAGTTTGATCAGGCCCTTCTTGATGAGGTGACCGGTCTGGTAGAGTGGCCCGTGCCTATTGCCGCCGGTTTTGATGAGCGTTTTCTTGAAGTGCCCCACGAGGCGCTGATTCTTACCATGAAGAAGAATCAGAAATACTTTCATCTGCTCGATCATCAGGGCGCACTGATCAATCACTTCATTACTCTGGCCAACATTGACAGTCCCAAACCTGAACTGATCAAGGAGGGTAATGAGCGGGTCATCACTCCACGGCTCAGTGATGCCATGTTCTTCTGGCGCCAGGATGGAAAAAAACGTCTTGAGGATCACATCGAGTCCCTGAAAAAAGTGGTTTTTCAACAGCAGCTCGGCTCCATGTATGAGAAGTCCGTGCGTATCTCCCACCTTGCCGCCACAATCGCTGCACAGAGTGGCGGGGATATCGAGCTTGCCACCCGTGCAGGCAGACTCAGCCGCTGTGACCTGATGACCGAGATGGTGCTCGAGTTCGGCGACATGCAAGGCATCATGGGCGGCTACCAGGCGCGGCGCGATGGTGAAGCGGATGAGCTTGCTGAGGCGATGAACGAGTTCTATATGCCACGATATTCGGGTGATCGCCTGCCCCAAACCCCGACCGGTATTGCTATCTCACTGGCTGATAAACTCGACACCCTGGTAGGCATCTTCGCCATCGGCATGAAGCCCACGGGTGACAAGGATCCCTTCGCCCTGCGGCGTGCCGCCCTCGGTGCTTTGCGCATCATGGGTGAGCACTCACTTCCGCTTAATCTCCATGAACTACTGAAGACAGCCGCCGAGGCACAACCTCTTGAGAGACCACCGGCTGAGTTGGTGGAGCAGGTTTATGAGTTCATGCTGGAGCGCCTGAAGGGGATCTATCTCGAACGTGGAGTCAGTGTCAACGTGTTTGATGCCGTTGCCGCCGTCACGCCGGTATCGGTGGCGGACTTTGAGCGCCGGATCAATGCAGTAACGGCCTTTGGAAAGCTCCCTGGAGCCGAGGCTCTGGCTGCAGCAAACAAGCGTATCCGCAATATTTTGCGCAAGGCTGAAGAGCAGATTCCGGAGGAGGTCGATGAGACGCTCTTCGAGCAGCAGGAGGAGCGGCGGCTCAACGCCCGGATAGACGAGCGAAGCAAACTGATCGCCCCCCTTCTCGAACAGTCTGACTACGCCGCCGCCCTACCGGCCCTGGCCGAGCTGCGTGAGCCGGTGGATCACTTCTTTGACAAAGTAATGGTGATGGCAGAGAACCCTGCGGTGCGTCGTAACCGCCTGGCCCTGCTCAACAGGCTGAGCGGCCTGTTCCTCGGTGTTGCCGATATCTCGCGGTTGCAGTAACCGACCCCATAAGGAGCAACAGATAAAGTGAACAGCAGTAATAGTAAAGACTCCTGGCAGGCGATGATGGAGCGCGTGCAAGCGTTCCATGACAAGCACCGTTTCAAGGAGACCGGTGGTGAGGAGCTGACCTACCGGATCTCTCTGATGGCGGAAGAGTTGGGAGAGATCTCCTCTTGTGTTACCAAGGGAAAGGGCAAGGATGAGCTTTCCGAAGAGGTTGCCGACCTGCTTATTCTACTGCTTGGCACCGCCATCGCCGGTGACTTTGACCTCAACCAGGCGTTCTGGAATAAGATGGATAAGCTGATGCAGCGTGAGTCACGCATGGTGGATGGGCGGATACGCGTATCAGAGTTCCGTGGTGTAGATAAGTGAGTAATCACTTACATCAAATCCCTTGCTGTAGAAGAAGTATAAAAACTTTCCATCGGTCAGATGCCCTACTAAACAGATGAAGCTGATTATCCTCGATAGAGACGGTGTGATAAATAGCGATTCAGACGCCTTTATCAAAAGCCCGGATGAGTGGCAGCCCATTCCTGGA
This sequence comes from Sedimenticola sp., assembly GCA_040505955.1. Classification (GTDB taxonomy): domain Bacteria; phylum Pseudomonadota; class Gammaproteobacteria; order Chromatiales; family Chromatiaceae; genus Vondammii. Next base: position 10,050 of record JBEVXT010000281.1, read on the forward strand.
AGCCTGGAGGCGATTGCCTCCCTGAACCATGCAGGCTACCGCGTTGTCGTCGCCAGCAACCAGTCCGGCATCGCACGCGGGCTCTTTGCTATCGACACCCTTAATGCAATCCATCACAAGCTGTATGAACAGCTGGAACAGCTGGGTGGTCATATTGATGCACTATTTTTCTGCCCTCATGGCCCCGATGACGGCTGCGACTGCCGCAAGCCAAAGCCCGGCATGTTTGTTCAGATTGCTCAACGCTTTCACTGTGAACTGACGGGAGTTTATGCCATCGGGGACAGTCTCCGGGATCTGCAGGCAGCAGAGCGGGCGGGGGCTGATCCGATCCTGGTGCGAACGGGTAAAGGCCATACCACCGAAGAGCATGCAGATTTCAACACCGAGATACCGGTGTTTGATAACCTCTCCATGGCTGTTGCTTCTCTGCTTAGCGGTGAAAGTCTGGCTTGAGAGTAGTGCGGTTTATCACTGTGCCAGAGCCAACACCGACATTCTACTAACTAAACAAAAGCAGCGTGGAGAAAAAGCCTTGATCTTTAATACGTGTGCTCCCTCTACTAAACTCTGCATTACTGACTTTCGCCAACAGTTACAAAGAGTCTTAATTTGATGATACTGCTCAGATCACTGATTTTTTTCTTTTTTATGGTGCTTACTACCGTTCTTATTGCAGGCCCCCTGTCGATTATCGGTATTCTGCTCCCCTTTCGCTGGCGCTGTCTGGTGGCCAACTTCTGGGGCGGCATCAACATCAAGCTTTTGGCACTGATCTGCGGGCTGAGATATGAGATCAGCGGATTTGAACGGATTCCCAAGGGGGATGCCATAATTCTCTCCAAGCATCAGTCGGCCTGGGAGACCATGGCGCTACGCTACCTGCTGCCCCCGGAACAAGCCTGGGTGGCCAAGCGAGAGCTGCTCTGGGTGCCTATTTTCGGCTGGGCAATGGCATTGGTTCAACCGATCATGATCGACCGCAAGAGCGGCCGCAAAGCGGTTAGACAGCTGTTAAAGATCGGTACAGAGCGCCTGCAACAGGGAAGGCTGGTGGTTATCTTTCCTGAAGGTACCCGTGTAGCCCCCGGTGAACACAAGCGCTATGGTATCGGCGGTGCCCTGCTCGCTGAGAAATCGGGCTATCCCATCATACCCATCGCCCACAATGCCGGTGTTTTCTGGCGCCGCAGGGATATCAAAAAGTACCCGGGTACAATTCAGGTTGTGGTCGGACCGACCATCGAGAGCAAGGGGTTGTCTGCCAGTGAAATCAACCAGAAGGTAGAGGAGTGGATTGAGGGTGCGGTTGAAAAACTACCATTAAAACAATAGGATGGCTGCAGGGTAAGTACTTACTAACCTTACATTTTCAGAGACGATATGATATGGCTGTGAGCCATAATCATTTCGGTGGTAATAAAGCCTCATTTGTAGGAGCGAACTTGTTCGCGAAGAACGCGTTTCGAAGTCCATCGCGTAAAAAATTCGCTCCTCCAGGTGATTGATGCGGTTCGCAAGCTCACCACATCCTACGTGCACACATAGACAGAGAAAAGGTTGTAGGATGTGGTGAGGTACGAACCGCATCATTCGGATAGCAATTAACCCTCCTGACTATCGGTGGCGAGCAGATGCCTGAATAGTTACAAGACTCCTAATATTCGCGTTTATTTACGTTCATTTCCGGCTGAGTCTCAGGGGTTATTCAGGAACTACTTAAACGTCAAGGTTCTCAACGCTCAGAGCATTCTGTTCGATAAACTCCCGTCGTGGCTCCACCTGGTCACCCATCAGCGTGGTAAACACCTCATCAGCGCCAACAGCATCCTCAATATTCACTTGCAACAGACGGCGCACCTCTGGGTTCATGGTCGTTTCCCACAACTGATCCGGATTCATCTCCCCCAGGCCTTTGTAGCGCTGAATATGCTGACCCCGCTTCGCCTCCTCCATGAGCCATGTTAGAACCTGACCAAAGGTGCTGACAGGCTTGCGCTTTTCACCCCGCTGTATGTAAGCACCCTCTCCCAGTAACCCATCCAGCTTCTGGCCCAGGGTGGTCAGCTTCTGGTAATCACTGGAGTTGAAGAACTCCAGTGGGAAAAGATATTCTGTGCCGATCCCGTGGACAAAGCGAGAAACAATCAATGTATGTTGCTGCTCATCGTCCCCACCACTCAATGCCACTTCAAAGCGGTTGGATTGGATCTGCTCTGCATTAAGTCGACCGGAGAGCTCTTCCACCCATACCGCCATAAAACTGCTGTCGTCAAAGCGCTCTTCCGAGAGCCTCTCGAGGTAAATAATCTGCTCCAGAATATCCCTGTCGTAGCGTCTGGCCAGACGGTTAAGGGTGATACCGACGGAAAGGTATTGGTTTGAGAGTTCCTCCAGCGCCTGGCCTGAGAGCGGAGGAGCACTGTCATTAACGTGAAGGGATGCATTTTCCAGAGCAGCCTGAAGCAGGTAATTATTGAGATCCGTATCATCCTTGAGATATTGCTCCTGCTTTCCCTTTCGAACCTTGTAGAGTGGTGGCTGGGCGATATAGATGTGACCTCGCTCTACCAATGCAAGCATTTGGCGGTAGAAAAACGTAAGCAGAAGAGTACGAATATGTGCTCCATCAACGTCCGCATCGGTCATGATGATAATGCGGTGATAGCGCAATTTATCCGGGTTGAACTCCTCCCTGCCAATACCACACCCCAGAGCGGTAATCAGGGTACCGACCTCCTGAGAAGAGAGCATTTTGTCAAAACGGGCCTTTTCAACATTGAGTATCTTTCCCTTCAGAGGAAGAATCGCCTGTGTTCTTCGATCCCTGCCCTGTTTGGCCGATCCCCCTGCGGAATCACCCTCCACCAGGTAGATCTCAGAGAGCGCAGGATCCTTCTCCTGGCAATCAGCCAGTTTTCCTGGAAGACCGGCAATATCCAAAACGCCCTTTCTGCGGGTCATTTCACGCGCTTTACGCGCAGCTTCACGGGCTCTCGCAGCCTCAACCATCTTGCCGGCGATCACCTTCGCCTCGCCCGGGAACTCCAGTAGAAAATCTGAAAGTTTCTCAGCAAGTGCAGACTCCACAATGCCCTTGATTTCTGATGAAACCAGCTTATCTTTGGTTTGCGATGAGAATTTTGGATCGGGTACCTTAACCGAAAGTACGGCTGTCAGCCCCTCACGGGCATCATCACCGGTCGTATTGACCTTCTGTTTCTTAGCCAATCCGGCCTGCTCTATGTATTGATTCAGGGTTCGAGTCAAACCTCCACGAAAACCTGCCAAGTGCGTACCGCCGTCACGTTGAGGAATATTGTTGGTATAACAGAAGATATTCTCCTGGTATGACTCATTCCACTGCATGGCGAGCTCAACGGTCACATCACTCTTCTCAAGAGTAAAGTAGAAAACTTTGCTGTGGAGAGGTGTTTTCTTTCTGTTCAGGTGCTCAACAAAGGCTCTGATACCCCCTTCATACTCAAATATATCCTCTTTGTCGGTTCTGTCGTCGTGTAACACAATTCGTACACCGGAGTTAAGAAAGGAGAGCTCACGCAATCTTTTGGCAAGAATATCGTAGTGGTATTCAGTGTTGGTGAAAGTTCTCTGACTAGGCTTGAATGTGACTGTAGTACCGCTCTTTTCTGTTTTTCCCACCACAGCAAGCGGTGACAAAGGCTCACCGTAGGCGTACTCCTGCATGTGACTTTCGCCGCCGCGAAAGATTTCAATCTTTAAATATTCAGATAGTGCATTCACCACCGAGACACCAACACCATGCAATCCGCCTGAAACCTTATAGGAGTTATCGTCAAATTTTCCCCCGGCATGAAGAACTGTCAGTATCACCTCCGCAGCAGAACGGCCCTCTTCCTCATGGATGTCAACGGGAATACCACGGCCATTGTCAGTAACGCAAATAGAGCCGTCATCACGGATGATAACTTTTATCTCGGTGCAGTAACCCGCAAGTGCTTCATCAATGGAGTTATCAACCACTTCAAAGACCATGTGATGAAGACCGGTCCCATCATCGGTATCGCCAATGTACATACCTGGACGCTTGCGAACCGCGTCAAGACCTTTTAATACTTTGATGTTTGAAGAGTCGTAACTCATACACTGCTCCCGATTTCAATGGCGGTCATTATACACCCGATGAGCCACTCCATGCTGGCTGATTACAAAGAAGCTCCTTGTTCCACGTGGAACAATTTGATCTCGGCCTCCTCTATGGGGTCTGTACCTGTAAGAAAAACCTGTGACCCGAGATCTTTTAATCTTTGCAGCAGTATTGCCCGGTTTTTCTTATCCAGCTCTGCCGCTAGCTCATCTATGAGTATTATCGGGCTGGCCCCTGTGAGCTTTTCACAAATTTTCGCTTGGGCAATATGCATTGCTGTTATTATGAGTTTTTGCTGTCCTCTTGATGCACTTTGCCTAACGTTTCTGTCAGCAAACTTTATATTTAAATCAGCACGGTGTGGGCCAACTTGAGTAAATCCCCTTTCTAGATCTTTTTGTCGTTTCAGCCTCAAAGCATCAATCAATCTCTCGTTGCCTTCCCAGCCTGGCTTCCATGTAATCTCAACGTGTTCTTGTGGGAGGAAAAATGCAATCTCATCCAGAGCAGATTGTTTGAATGTCGATAAGTAGTTCCTGCGTAGGCTATCCAGTCGCTCTCCAATTTCTGAAAGGCGACAGTCCCATGTCTCAAGCTGGTTTCGAGAACTTTTTAGTGCCTCGTTCCTATTCAGAAGAGCCTTGATATAGTCTCTGTGTACGCGCTGATATAAAGGTTCCACGTGGAACGTACCCCACTCGAGAAACCGTCTTCTGTATTCCGGGCCTCTTTCTAGCAGTTCATGGCTATTTGGGGCAATGATCTGCAACGGTGTGATAAGTGCGAGTTCTGAGAGTTTCCCTATCTTTTCGCCGTTGTGTCTCACTTCTGTTTCGCTTGAGCTTTTTCTTATGCCGATTCTGTGCTCTTGCTCTTTAGATCTGCTCTGTGCAAATACTTCAAAGGCAGTTTCGCCCCGAGTAATTATTGCTCCAGCAGTTTTTCCACGAAAGGATCGTCCTCTTGCTGTTGTATATATCGCTTCGAGAACACTGGTTTTTCCAGATCCGTTATCACCCCACAACATATTCAGTTGCTGAGCTGGCTCTATTTCCAGTTTTTTTATGTTGCGTAGATTTTTTATGCGTAGAAGGGAGATGGCCATAGCCTGGCCTTTATAGCTCTAGTGCTGTGGAAATGTATCACTTAAGGTACCTTAACCGCCTTAAATCATGTTACCCGGAGTTTCAATTTCATATCACTCCTAATTTGCCATAATTATACCTGATTACCCCTGAGATCCAGCTACTGAAAGAATAAGATCAGTCATTATTTACCGAGAATGAACGCGAATATTTAAAACTCCCATAGTTCGTAACATCTGAACATATTCTATGATGCTTATTTACGCTCAGTACCTTGAAATTTATCCGCAAAGGGTAATATTTATAATCATACTTGCGTTCATTTCCGGCTGAGTTTCAGGGTTAATCAGATAATTATAAGCGCATTGGCATAATTACATAGTTACTCTGATCGTTGTCCATATTCTGAATAAGACAGCTATTATTTTCATCACTTAGCAGCATTTTCACCTTGTCTGACTCTAAAGCATTCAACACTTCAAGCAGATAGCCAACATTAAATC
>JBEVXT010000281.1:15866-22515 GCA_040505955.1 Sedimenticola sp.
AGACAGCTATTATTTTCATCACTTAGCAGCATTTTCACCTTGTCTGACTCTAAAGCATTCAACACTTCAAGCAGATAGCCAACATTAAATCCTATTACGAGTTGATCCGTTCCATCATAAGAGATCTCCATCTCTTCTTCAGCTTCTTCCTGTTCAGGATTGTGAGCCATTAATTGCAAATTTCCCGGGCTGAACTGAAATCTTATTCCCCTATATTTCTCGTTAGACAAAATAGAAGTTCTCTGCAGTGCCTGGTGTAGTCTCTCTTTGTCTGCAATAACTTCTTTATCCGTATTACTCGGTATAACTCGTTGATAATCAGGAAACTTACCATCAATCAATTTTGAAATGAAGGTTGTATCTGCCAGCTTGACCCTGATGTGATTACTGCTGACGTCGATCTCCAGATTCTCATCAGTATCTGATAGCAATCTTGATAGCTCGATTACCGCTTTTCTTGGGAGTATAACCTGTAGGTTTACATCACTATCAATTTGGCACTGCATTTCACTCATGGCAAGACGGTGTCCATCCGTTGCGACAGTGCGAACAATTCCACTCTTAACCTCAATCAACATACCATTTAAATAATATCGTACGTCTTGCTGCGCCATTGCAAAGTGAGACTTTTCAATCAACTGCTTTAATGTTTTTTGAGACACTGAAAAACGGTGGCTACTTGCTGTTGGCTCAATAGAGGGATAATCCTGTGCTGGAAGTATTCCCAGTGTGAATCTACTCCTGCCTGATCTGAGGAGCGCTTTATCACCCTTTATCTCCAGCTGGATTTGGGCCTCTTCAGGTAGTGCTTTACAGATATCAAGTAGCTTTCTGGCGGGAATGGTGAAATCGAATATTTCATCACACTCTATCTGTGCAACTGTTTTCATTTCGACTTCAAGATCTGTTGCCGTTATGGATATTTCGCCATCACCGACATGTACCAGCACATTAGCAAGTATAGGAAGTGTCTGTCTTCGCTCCACTACACCACCGACCTGTTGTAATGGTTTAAGCAGATTATCCCTTTGGCTAACAATCTTCATTGTGATGCTCTCTCTATTATATAAAGTATATTTATATAGTCTTGTAGTTGTAATAAGGTAAGCACAACTCTGTGGATAAATATACTATTTATATATTATTCAATGAGTTATATTGCTTTTTCTCTTATTTTCCCCTGTGAGCCTGAACCCTAATCTCTGTGCACTCTCTGTTGATAACAAGAGCTTGCTTTTTTCCAGTGAAAACATCAACAGGTTATTCACATTAGTTAGTCAGGGTTCTTAACAGGTTTCCATAATCCTCTGCAACCCGGTGGTCGCTGTCATTGAGTTCCGCGATTTTTCTCTTGGCATAGAGAACCGTGGTGTGGTCGCGCCCACCGAACGCCTTTCCAATCTCAGGCAGGCTGTGATTGGTCAGCTCTTTAGCCAATGCCATCGCTATCTGTCTGGGGCGTGCAATGGTGCGACTGCGTTTTGCCGACAGCAGATCTGAAACGCGGATTTTAAAGTACTCCGCTACGGTCTTCTGGATGTTTTCGATGGTAACCATTCTATCCTGTACGGCGAGCATATCCCGTAATGCATCTTTCGCGAACTCCTGGGTTATCGGTTCACCGGTAAACTGGGCATTTGCTATGATTCGCCGCAGGGCGCCCTCAAGTTCACGTACGTTGGATCTCAGGCGCTCACCAATAAAAAAGGCCACCTCATTCGGTAGGCTAACACCGAACAACTGCTGGGCCTTTGTTTTAAGAATAGCAACACGGGTTTCCAGATCCGGTGGGTCTATGGCCACCGTGAGGCCCCAACCAAACCTGGATCGCAAACGCTCCTCCAGTCCATTAACCTCTTTCGGGAATCGGTCGCTGGAGAGAATGATCTGCTGTTGTGATTCAAACAGCGCATTGAAGGTGTGGAAAAACTCCTCTTGGGAGCGCTCCTTGCCAGCAAAAAACTGCACATCATCGATGAGCAGCGCATTTACGGATCGGAACTTACGCTTGAATTGATCCATGGTGTTGTGCTGGAGTGCCTTCACCATCTGCGCAAGAAAACCCTCAGAATTGAGATAGAGAACCCGCGCCCTTGGGTTTCTTTCCAGTATTGAGTTGCCGACAGCGTGCATCAGGTGGGTTTTTCCCAAACCGACGCCGCCGTAGATGAAGAGAGGGTTATAGGCGGAGCCGGGATTTTCTCCAATCTGCATAGAGGCAGCGCGGGCCAGTTGATTCGATTTGCCCTCGACAAACGTGCTAAAGGTGAAAGAGGGGTTCAGATTGCTATCTGGTGATGCAGGTTCGGGATCACCGAACTGTTTCATCTGCTGTTTTCCAGCACGCTGTTCAGCACGGCCTTCATGTTTGAGAACAGGAGATTTTTTACTTCCTATCTCGAGGGAGACGCTTGGTGCGGCGGAACCACCAGACTCTTTGAGAAAGTTGCTAATATCGGTGAGGTAGTTATTGCGAACCCAGTCAAGTACGAACTGGTTTGGTGCCAGCAATCTAATGCACTGCTGATCTTCTATTATCTGAAGGGGACGAATCCAGGTATTAAACAGGTCCGGGGATAGATCCCCCTCAAGACGCCCTACGCACTCATTCCAAAAATTCACTGGCTACTCTCTGAATATAAAAACCCGATCAGCCTGTTATATCGGTACCTGATCCGGGGCATACGAGTGTACACTTCCACTATCGCCGAAAGCTGTACTTTTATTGTGGTACAGATGGTGGAGGGTGTTGGTGTAAATTCGAGGCCGACGCGGTTTTTGTACGATTGGCCGGCCGCTCCCTTCGTTGTTAAAGTCTAACCCGCATCAGACCACTTATCCACAGCCTTTTACACACATTTTTCCACTGCTGCGCGGACTCTTTTCAGTTGACACAGAGGGGTCTACAGGTTATTCTGCGCGCCTTTTTTCAACGGCATTCCCTTGTGTATATCGAGGGGGGCCGCCCTTAGTATTTTAGAGTTTACCGGTGACGTCATGAAACGAACTTTTCAACCCAGCAATCTGAAGCGCGTCCGCGTACACGGCTTCCGTGCCCGCATGGCTACCCGTGGTGGCCGCAAAGTAATTAATTCCCGTCGCTCCAAGGGCCGAGCCGAGCTGACCTCCTGATAGTTTCTAGTTTTCGTTGCATCGCAGTTGAGCACAGATGAGGCGGGATTTGATCGCTCTCTGAGATTGCTGACACCGGCGCTCTTCAAGCAGGTGTTTAAGCAGTCAAAGAGGTGTTCTGACCGCTGTTTCACAGTTCTGTATCGCCCAAACGGCCTCTCCAATCCACGTCTGGGTATGGCAATTGCGAAAAAAAATCTGAAACGTGCAGTGGATCGTAATTTGGTCAAACGCCTGGTGAGGGAGGTGTTTCGTCACAGCCGACCCGCTTTGCCCGGTGTGGATCTAGTGGTTCTGTGTAAGAGGAATCTTCCGCTAAAGGATAGAGCTGTGCTGAGGGACTCTCTTCACAGGCTAATGGCTGAAGTAGCGGCAGCCCGAAAGGAATCTGTCTAATCATGGAAGAGTGCTGAACACGCCGATTTCACTCTGCATTGGGATTAATTAAGTCCACAATGCAGGTCTTATCACTTCCAACCATCAAATGAATTGAGTTGAGTCGATGGACAATAATATCCGCCTGATAATGATTTTTGGCATGGCCTTCATCCTGTTAATGATATGGGACGGCTGGAAAGCGTTTCTCCTTGAGAAGCAGGGGCCAGTTGAGAATCCGGTGGCGATAGTTTCAGGGGTCACCCCTTCGATTTCGCTTGATGGTGACGGTGTTCCGGCAGCAAGTGGTGGTGAGAGCGAAGTGCCTTCGGCTATACCGCAGGCAGGTGGAACCATCCCCTCTCCCAGCTCATCCGACGCCACTTACAAGAGTACTTCGAAGAAGATCACCGTGCATTCGGATCTCTACACCATGGAGATCGACACCCAGGGTGGTACCATCCTTAAAGTCTTCCTTAATGATTATCCGGAAAAGCTCAACGACCCTGACAATAAGTTACAGCTGATGAAGCCCAGCGGTGACGATATTTTCATGGCCCGTTCAGGATTGATCGCCGGTGAAGGTCTCAGTGCCCCGAGCCATGAAACTCTTTTTCAGAGCGTGAAGAGTGACTACGAAATGGGGGAGAGAGAGGAGACCCTGAATGTTGACATGACCTGGATTAGTGGCGACGGTATCAAGGTGACCAAGCGCTTCACCTACACCCGTGGTAGCTATCTGGTAACCATCCAGCACATTGTTGAAAATGGATCTACGGCCCAATGGTCAGGGCGTGAGTACCGCGAGCTGGTGAGAACCGAGCCGCTCGATGACGGTAATTCCCAGTTCGTCTACACCTATACCGGTGGTGCCATCTACAGTGAAGCGGAGAAGTACGAGAAGATCAAATTCGGTGATATGGCGGATAAGAGTCTTGCACGTGAGGTAAAGGGTGGCTGGATCGCCATGCTTCAGCACTATTTTGTCGGTGCATGGATACCTCCGGTGGATGAAACGGATCACTTCTATAGCAATGTTTTTGGCGGTAAGCGCTATGTGCTGGGAGCCTATACACCCGCCTTCACTGTTGCCGAGGGGGGTGTTCACACCTTCTCCACCGGCTTTGTTGCCGGACCGAAACTTCAGGATGAGCTGAAGGAGATCGCCAACGGTCTGGATCTCAGTGTCGACTACGGCTGGCTGACGGTGCTGGCACAGCCTATCTTCTGGCTGCTGAAAACAATCCACTCCTTTATCGGTAACTGGGGTTGGTCGATCATACTGCTGACTCTGCTGATCAAGCTTGTTTTTTACAAGCTTTCCGAAACCAGCTACCGCTCCATGGCCAACATGCGCAAGATGACACCACGTATCCAGGCACTGAAGGAGCGTTATGGTGACGACAAGCAGCGTATGAATACCGCGATGATGGAGATGTACAAGAAAGAGAAGATCAATCCTCTGGGCGGCTGTCTGCCGATCGTGGTTCAGATTCCGGTCTTTATCGCCCTCTACTGGGTGTTGCTGGAGAGTGTTGAGCTGCGCCAGGCGCCGTTTATGTTCTGGATTGAGGATATGTCAACCAAGGATCCCTACTTTGTGTTGCCGCTGATAATGGGCGTCTCGATGTTTATTCAGCAAAAGCTCAATCCGGCACCGCCTGATCCCATGCAGGCCAAGATCATGATGAGTCTGCCCTTTGTCTTCACCTTCTTCTTCGCCTTCTTCCCGGCGGGTCTGGTGCTCTACTGGGTGACCAATAATGTCCTCTCCATTGCCCAGCAGTGGCATATCACCCGCCAGATCGAGGCGGCGTAAGCGGGGACAGGCTCTTAGATGAGCACGGAGGAGGTCATTGCGGCCGTAGCCACCCCCCCCGGGATGGGCGGGGTGGGTATTATCCGCATCTCCGGCAGTAATCTGAGCGCCATCGCTGAAGCGCTTATTGGCGGACTCCCCCCCTCCAGACAAGCCAGCTTTCGCCGCTTTCGTGATCGAGAGGGTGGTGTAATAGACGAAGGGATCGTCCTCTATTTTCCCGCCCCCCACTCTTTCACCGGCGAAGAGGTGCTCGAACTTCAGGGCCATGGTGGCCCTGTGGTGATGGATCTACTGCTGCAGCGAGTGCTCAGCTGCGGCGCCTGTCTCGCTCATGCCGGTGAGTTCAGTCAGCGTGCTTTCCTCAACGACAAACTGGATCTCACTCAGGCAGAGGCGATTGCTGACCTGATCGAAAGCGGCACCGCCGCCGCCGCCCGTCTGGCGCTGCGCTCTCTGGAAGGGGCGTTCTCCCGCAGGATCCAGCAGCTGGTCGATCAGCTTACCCGGCTGCGCACCTACGTTGAGGCAGCCATCGATTTTCCCGAAGAGGAGATCGACTTTCTTTCTGATGGAAAAGTAAGTACTGACTTACTTGCTATCATCTGTTCCATCAATGAAATGAAAAAAAATGCCCAGCATGGTCGACTGCTGCGCGATGGCATGGTGCTAGTTATTGCCGGCCCTCCAAATGCGGGTAAATCAAGCCTTCTCAACGCCCTGGCGGGACGTGAATCAGCCATTGTCACCCATATTCCCGGTACCACCCGCGATCTGCTACGCGAGCAGATTCAGATCGACGGTATGCCTCTGCACTTGGTCGATACCGCTGGCTTGCGGGAGAGCAGTGATCAGGTTGAGCAGGAGGGGATTCGGCGTGCCAGGGAGGAGATAGCCAATGCCGATCATATCCTCTGGATCTTTGATGACAACGCCGACCCCGCCCATGACACCCTTGATCGCAACACCCTGCCCGACAACGTCCCCCTCACCCTTATCCGCAACAAGATTGATATAACCGGTGGAGAGGCGGCTATTGGAGAGAGTGAGTCGGGGGTGGAGATCGCGCTTTCAGTAAAATCTGGCGCAGGTGTTGATCTTCTGCGGCGACACCTGAAAGAGAGCATGGGCTACAGCGGTGCTCAGGAAGGGGAGTTTATCGCCCGCCGCCGCCATCTGGATGCTATTGAGCGGGCGACCCGGCATCTTTTCGCTGGCAAGAGTGTCTTCGAGGCGAGTGGCTCGGGAGAGCTGCTGGCGGAGGATCTGCGTCAGGCCCAGCACGCACTTGGCGAGATCACCGGAGAGTTTACAGCGGATGAC
>JBEVXT010000282.1:0-2913 GCA_040505955.1 Sedimenticola sp.
AAAAGCGGGGATGGCCGCCCACAGCATTCCCCCAGCGATGCCGGAGAGCAGCATCAGCGGCAGGATAAAAATACTCTCCACATTGTAAAAGAAGAGCCCCACACTGCCGCCGAAGATGGCGCCAAGAGTGAGTTGTCCTTCGGCACCGATGTTCCACACATTGGCGCGAAAGCCCAGCGCCAGGGCGATGCCGATCAGCACCAGCGGCGTCGCTTTGACGCCAAGCTCGGCGACACCGTAGAGGGTAGAGAGTGGCTCGATAAAGAAAGCGTAGAGGGCGGCTCCTGGCGGCACTCCCATGATGCTGAAGAGAATGATCCCCGAGGTCAGGGTGAGCAGCAGCGCCAGCAGTGGCGAGGCGTAAACCATCGCCGTCGATTGCGCAGGTCGTCTTACCAGTCTAGGTCGCATCTTCCATCCCCTTCCTGACATCCACTTTGCGGCCACCGCCCATCAACAGCCCCACCTCTTCTACAGTGATCTCATTGATCGGGTAGGCCGGGGAGAGTTTGCCGGCACAGATGGCGGCTACCTTGTGGCTGATGGTCATCAGCTCGTCCAGATCCTGTGAAATGATAAGAACTGCGGAACCCTCCGACGCCAGATCGATCAGTGCCTGACGTATGGCGATGGCGGCACCGGCGTCAACCCCCCAGGTGGGTTGGGAGATGATGATGATATCCGGCTGCTGCATGATCTCCCTGCCAATAATGAATTTCTGAAGATTGCCGCCGGAGAGGCTTTTGGCAGGGTGCTGGGTTCCGGAGCACTTGACCGCAAATTTATCCACCAGCTGGTGGGCAAAGGCGTTGCGCCGGGCAAAACGGATAAACCCCCGGGAGAGGAAATTCATCCGTTGATGAGCGGTAAGAAAAGCGTTCTCCTGCAGGCTCATATCGGGTACCGAGGCGTGGCCGAGACGTTCTTCGGGGCCATAGCAGAGGCCGATGCTGCGGCGTTGGCTTGGCCCCAGATCACCGCAGGGCCTGCCGTCGATCCGTATCGCCTTGGGCTCTGCCCGCCGTTCGCCGCTCAGCGCCCTGAGCAGCTCCGCCTGGCCGTTGCCGGCAACACCGGCAATGCCAAGAATCTCGCCGCTGCGTACCTCCAGATTGATATCGATCAGCGCCATGCCGAACTCATCCTCTGCATCGAGACTGAGGTGCTCCACCTGCAGACGCACCGGGCCGGGTTGCTGCTCTTCAACGACGGCAGGCTCCTTTAACTCGTCACCGATCATCATTGCCGCCAGTGAGTTGGCGCTCTCCATCCGTGGATCCGCCTCGCCCACCAGGCGGCCGTTGCGCAGGATGGTGGCGTGTTCGCACAGCACCTTGATCTCATCCAGCTTGTGGCTGATATAGAGGATCGACACCCCCTCGGAGGTGAGACGACGCAGGGTGACAAACAGTTTTTCAACCTCCTGGGGGGTGAGCACCGAAGTGGGTTCATCCATCACCAGTAGTTTGGGTTGCTGCAACAGGCAGCGGATGATCTCGATGCGCTGGCGTTCACCCACCGACAGGGTGTAGACGTGGCGTCGGGGGTCGAGGGGCAGCCCATAACTGCTGGAGAGCTCTCTGATGCGCTGCTCCAACTCCCTGAGATCGACCTTCTCATCCATTCCCAGAGCGACATTCTCCACCACCGTAAGAGAGTCAAAGAGGGAGAAGTGCTGGAACACCATGGCGATGCCGAGGCGGCGGGCGTCGGCGGGGTTGGTAATGTGGGTGGCGCGACCCTGCCAGTAGAGCTCACCGGCATCTGCTTTCAGAATGCCGTAGATGATCTTTACCAGGGTGCTCTTACCGGCGCCGTTCTCACCCAACAGCGCATGGATCTCACCACGCTGAAGTTGCAGATCGATGGAGTCGTTGGCGCGGCAGCCGGGGAACTGCTTGGTGATACCACGCAGTTCCAGCAGAGGCTCCCCATGTTTCTGTGTCAAAGCAAAGTTCCCCGCAGCCCTCGCAGGAAGTGCGTAGCGCCTGAAGTAGAGATTGTGTCAAAGGTTTCTGGGGTTTATACACCAGATCCCTGCCGAACTGCCAGAATTTCCCTCTCTTTCATTGATCGTGGTGCGTAGAACGGCTAATCTCAGCTTACAACTGACAGAGGATAATAATGAGAACCGTGGATTCGACAGTATCATCGCTTGACGACATGGAGCTGATGGGCAATGGGAAAGCCTACAGGGAGACACTGTGCGGGATTATCGAGAGGCTGCCCCTCCTGGCCAACTTCAGCCGTTCCGAAGTAAAACTGCTGGCTAACTATATGGTTCCCTACCGCGCATCGGTAGGCACCATGATCTTTCAGGAAGGGATGAGGGATCGCTTTATGGCGTTTGTCTCCAGTGGCCGCCTGAAGGTCTACAAAGAGGGAGATCCGGGTGAACAGCACAAACTGGCCACCGTGCGCCCAGGTATGTCGATCGGTGAGATGAGCCTGCTGGACAGCCAGCCTCACTCCGCCACCGTGGTCGCCACCGAGACGACGGAGCTGTTGGTGCTCTCCAGCAAAAAGCTTCAGCAATTGGAGAATAAATTTCCCCACCTTGCCTACAAAATGTTGTGGATTATCTCTCTTATGTTGAGTAACCGCCTGAGAAAGACCAGCGGGGTGTTGGTTGATTATCTTGGTGAGCAGTGACGGGGATTAGTGTTGTGAGGGGTCGGAGTCGATTGCGTTGATTATGTTGGGAAGCAGTCACTATTTCAGCGCAATCGACTCCGACCCCGGTTGCCCCGCCATCATCGACCATAACGACTAAAAGAGGTAAACCGGTGAGAATAGAAGAAGACATCAAGCTCGATTACTCCGATGTTCTGCTTAAACCGAAACGCAGTACCCTGACTTCACGCAAAGAGGTGATACTGGGGCGGGAAATCGCCTTTTATCACTCATCGAAGG
>JBEVXT010000283.1:0-2873 GCA_040505955.1 Sedimenticola sp.
CTTAGCTCCCCTTACTTACTGGTATCTGTGCTGTAAATCCTCGCCATAGCCTGCTATTAGGTGGGATTTGTGCTTTGAATACAAATATTTTTGGGTAACTATTCAGGTGCCTGGGTTCATGGACGCAAGCATCTCCCTCTGAAATTAAGAGTCTAAGCGCCTCAGTAGGCGATATCCATTTTTACGACAGGTAGGTATTGAGTTTCAATATCTTTGTCAAGTATTGTTGATCTTGCACTATTTCAGCATCTTTGGTGGGTGTAGGATAAGCCGCTGACAGACTACTGAAGTTTCTACGATTAGGACAATGTGATGTATAAAAAATTACTCTCTTGTATACTTTTGCTCCTGCTTCCATTAACTGTGTTTGCCGTCTCATTTGAGAATGTGCTCAAAGATGCAGTCCAGATAAAGAGAGGCTCAAATCCCAGGGCTCAAACCAAACCCGTTCGGGTACGCTCTACCTTGGAATTTTCCGATTTCAGAATTGAGAAGTCAGGAGATAAGCAGTACTGGTTTGTAAAGCTTAAAAACCGTTCGGATAACGAGATCAGAAAAAGGGAGCTTGAGATAAAGGCTATTCAGTATGACAGTCACCAGGGGCAGCAGTCGGCAGGTGATGTGATTCTTAATAGCACCACTATTCGCTCGGATGGAACGGTTCAGCTGCAGCGGGAATTCAGGCCAGTGGATGGAATAGAAAAAATACGTATTGATGTACGTGGGCGATCCAGCAACAGGCGCCTGTTAACCAAGACATTTCCGGTAGATATGCGCACCATCAAGCCGGTAACAACCCTGGCCCCAGCGACGCCGCTGTTTGTGGGCAAGATGAGTGCTCGTATCCTTGCCGATGAGGAAAACTATCTCTGGTATGTGGAAGCTAAAAATATAGGCAATGGGTCGCTTGATTTCAAAGATTATGACTTTCGTATCACCCCTTCCATCCGTGGTGTGCAACAGGGCAGTGAACCCTTTACCGATGTCACTACCTTCTATGATCAGTCTCTTAAACCGGGAGAGAGCTTCAGAATATATGTGGCGACAGCATACGATAGCTGCTTCTCAGGAGATCTGATTAACGCTCGTATTACACATATGAAATCGGCTAAGGTGATTGATCTATATCAACCAATAGAACGTCCACTCTATCAAGTTAACAGTAACCTCTTTAGTGAGGGTCAGCTTCGCTATTGGGATTTCACAGTTGAAATGCCGCTAAACAATGGCGGTCTTCCACCTTATTACAACTCCGGTTTTCTCTATGGTCATGTTAAAGCAAAGGATAAGAAGAGGGGGCGACATGATTTTACTTTCAATCATCACTCACCCTCGGCGTGGATTGATTTGCCGCCGGAGCTAACATTTTCAGATGGCCTCGAATATTTTGATGTGGATGTGAAATGGTTCGCTTCTTTCTGTGGTCGTAATGTATTGATCAGAGAAAAACGCAAAGGATTTGAAAAGGGGAGCCTCAGGGATATGGAGAAGCCTGCAACAATCAACGTTAAATGATGGGTATGGGGTTTATCGTCTCGTTTTTCTGATTGCTGTACCAAGCCCTAGGAGGGCCGAGTCAAACAGCAGGGCGGTCGGGGGTAACGGCTGTCGCATACCCGAGTCTATTTGGGATGCTGGGATGTCAAAAAATATTTCACTGGAAAAAGGTGGGTGTCCATGTTGTGTTGTTAGTTGAAACACTCCAAGGGTTAGCTGTAGAGTATATGGACTTTGTGGGACGGAAGTAGCGCATAACATACAACAAGGAGATAAGGGATGGAGCAAGAGGACAGATGGCAGATTATTGCCAGCGGAACAACCGTGAATGGATCGAGCAGGGACGAGATCACTCGCATCCTGAAGAAAAATTTTGGCTTCACCGATGCTGACATAGCCATACTTCTTAACGGACGAAGGAAAACGATCAAGAAAGGGCTCGATACCGTCAAGGCCTATAAGTACAAACAAGCCCTGCTGGACTCTGGTGTCGACGTCCATATGGAGCTTATGCCAAGAGTGGCCGTTGATGGTTTCTCTTCCAGTCTCGCCTTGGAACCGGTAGCAGAGGAAACAACACAACAAGATAGCGGTGGCGATACTGCGGAAGGAGGCACTTCTGCTCCGATGCCAGGGCCACTGGAGATGCAGTGCCCCAAGTGTGAGCATATTCAGGTGAAGGCAGCTGAATGCAGCAGTTGTGGAGTGATTATTGCTCGCTGCCGTCCAGAGAGCACAGGTGAAGATAATACGCCAGTAACTCATGGCGTCGACAGTACAGGGATCTCATTTGACTGGCGCATTCTCGCAAGTGTTGCGGCTGTCCTGTTGTTGTCCATACTGTTTGCCTTACCGAAATCATATGACATCGGAAGTTCACCCGAGGCGCTGGCTCAAATCGACGCTTTACGCACCTCAAGAAAACATGAGTGGCCAAAACGGTCCCTGTTGCGGCAACAGGTGGAGAGCGGTGATTACTATGCGGTAGAACGTGTTATTCGCGAACTTCATGATCAGACCATGGTAGATCTTACCTGGGAAGATGCTTATGTCTTTACTGTTTATGGACTGACTGCTAACAACGGTTTTCCCCTCGATGCGATGAATCGTTGGGTTAATTCAACGGGATCCGCATTCGCTTACATGGCTCGTGGCATGCATTATTACTCAGCCGCCCTGAGCGCCCGTGGTGAAAAATGGGCAAGTGAAACCTCTGCTGCTCAGTTTGCGGCACAATCAAAACTCGCCTTAAAATCGAAGCGTGACCTCGAAAAGGCATTGTCGCTTAATCTGAAGTTCCCTTTAGTGGATATCGAAAATATTCATAAATATCAATGTAATATTTAAAAAGCAGTCTGCAAGGTTCTGTCTACATT
>JBEVXT010000284.1:0-5728 GCA_040505955.1 Sedimenticola sp.
GCACAGATTCCGAGCAATTTGCGTACATTATGAATGCCACCATAATCCTTATGAAACATTACAAAAGTGCCGTATTTATGCTTTTATACGCCGGGGAAACCCGGATATAGCCAGTTAAAGACAGTGTAGGTATTGTTCGGGTAGTGTCGCTGAATGTGAAAGCAAATATTGAAGACTCTTCGATGACTATTTTACGTGGACGTTGTACCATGAAGTTAATTGACGCCGGATAATTCAAGTATTACTACGGACTATGTGCGTGTTGGTGGGGGGGCTCTATAGTTGCAGGGAGACCTGTCAAAAAGTAAAATCTAGGCTTGTGAATGAAGAATATATTCTCATTCATGAACAAATGTTGGGAAAAGAGTGCTTTGTTGTGTTAGAAAGTATGCTGAACAAGGCGTTAATTAAAAGTTTATTGAATTTGGGTGAATATGTTTGCTAATAAAGTTTTGTTAATAACAGGTGGAACAGGTTCTTTCGGTAATGCGGTGCTCAATCGTTTTTTGGAATCTGATTTAAAAGAGATTCGTATTTTTTCTCGTGATGAGAAAAAACAGGATGATATGCGTAAAAAGTATTCTCATCCTAAGCTTAAATTTTATATTGGGGATGTCCGAGATTTTCGCTCAGTTTTGAATGCGACCCGTGGGGTGGATTATATTTTCCACGCAGCGGCGTTAAAGCAGGTGCCTTCTTGTGAGTTTCACCCCATGCAAGCTGTGAAGACCAATGTTTTAGGGACAGAAAACGTTCTGGAAGCCGCGATTCAGAATGAAGTACAGCGCGTGGTGTGCTTAAGTACAGATAAGGCCGTGTACCCTATCAATGCGATGGGTATCTCTAAGGCGATGATGGAAAAAGTAATGGTGGCGATGTCGCGTAATGTCGATGAAGCTAAAACGGTTATTTGTGGAACTCGTTATGGTAATGTAATGGCTTCACGTGGCTCGGTAATCCCTTTGTTTGTTGATCAAGTACGGGCTAACCTAGCGCTGACTATTACGGATCCAAATATGACTCGTTTTATGATGACGCTTGCAGACGCTGTTGACTTGGTACTCTATGCATTTGAACATGGTAATAATGGTGATATTTTTGTTCAGAAGGCTCCTGCATCAACAGTAGAGACTTTAGCAAAAGCCCTGGTCGGATTAATGAATAAGCCAGAACACCCTATTAACATTATAGGTACTCGTCATGGCGAAAAGCTTTATGAAGCTTTGTTAAGTCGTGAAGAAATGGCATGTGCTGAAGATATGGGTGATTATTTTCGTGTGCCTCCAGACCTGCGCGATTTAAATTATGCTAAGTTTGTTGAAGAGGGTGAAGAGAGGATTTCTCGTACAGAGGATTATAATTCACATAACACTGAGCGATTAGATGTGGATGGCATGCAAAAATTGTTATTAAAATTGGACTGTATGCAGGCTATTGCACGCGGTGAAAATGTGGCTGCCGAGGAATAGTGATATGAAAGTTTTAGTCACTGGTTCAAATGGCTTTATTGGTAACAATTTAAGGGTACATTTATCTGAACGAAAAGAAATAGAGGTGGTTACCTTTAGTCGGGATGATGATTTAGGTTCATTGGTCTCAAAGCTTGATGGGGTAGGCTTTGTATTTCATTTGGCAGGAGTGAACCGACCACAAAATATTGAAGAGTTTACTTTAGGGAACTTGGATTTAACTTCGTCATTGTGCCATGCAATCGCACAAACCAAACGACAAATACCAGTTGTTTACACTTCTTCTGTTCAAGCTGAATTGGACAACCCTTATGGTCATAGTAAGCAGGCCGCAGAGCAAGTTTTGATGGATTTTTCAGCTCAGTCAGGATCGCCAGCCTACTTGTTCCGATTGCCAAATGTGTTTGGTAAGTGGTGTAAACCTAATTACAATTCAGCAGTGGCAACTTTTTGTCATAATATAGTCCATAGCCTGCCTGTTCAGATTAATGATGCGACTGCCACGGTGCAGCTAGTCTATGTTGATGATGTGGTGAAGCATTTTATTTCTATTATGGATGGTGCATTAGTTGAACCGGGCTTTAGTGATGTGAACCCAGTTTACGAGGTCACTGTCGGGGATTTAGTAAGAAAAATTCAACTGTTTAAGGATTCTCGTCAGAGTTTGATCATTGAGCCCGTTGGATCTGGATTTGATAGAGCTTTGCATTCGACTTATCTAAGCTATCTAGACCCTGAGCAGTTTTCTTATACACTGGTGAAACATGAAGATCCGCGTGGTGTTTTTGTTGAAATGTTAATAACCAAGGATAGTGGACAATTTTCTTATTTTACAGCGCATCCTGGTATTACTCGAGGCGGACATTATCACCATACCAAGACCGAAAAATTTTTGGTTCTGAAGGGCTGTGCTCTTTTCAAGTTTCGGCATGTTTTGAGTGATGAAGTTTATGAGATCAAAACATTGGGGAATGTACCACAAGTTGTGGAAACAGTTCCGGGATGGACGCATGATATTACCAATATAGGTGAAGATGAGATGGTTGTGATGCTTTGGGCAAATGAGATTTTTGATCGTGAAAATCCAGATACTTATGCAGAAGCGGTTTAAAGATTAATATGAAAAAATTAAAAGTTGTAACCGTTGTTGGTACACGCCCTGAAATTATTCGCCTTGCTTGTGTTATAGCAAAGCTAGACAAGCATTGTGAGCACATTCTTGTGCATACCGGCCAAAACTATGATTATGAGTTAAATGAAATTTTCTTTAACGATTTAGGTATTCGCAAACCAGACTATTTTTTAGGCGTGGCTGGTGCAACGGGTGCAGAAACCATTGGTAATGTGATTATTGCTGTGGATAAGACGCTCGCAGAAGTTAAGCCAGAAGCGATGCTTGTGCTAGGTGATACGAATAGTTGTATGGCTGTGCTGCCTGCTAAACGCAGAAAGATACCAACTTTTCACATGGAAGCAGGTAATCGTTGTTTTGATCAGCGCGTGCCAGAAGAAATCAATCGCCGTTTAGTCGATCATATGGCGGATATTAATCTTACCTATAGTAGTATCGCTCGCGACTACCTTTTGCGTGAAGGTTTACCCGCAGATATGGTTATTAAAACGGGTAGTCCGATGTTTGAGGTGCTGAATACATACCGCGAAGGCATTGAGTCTTCTGATGTGTTAGGCCGATTAGGGCTACAAAAACATAAATTCTTTGTCGTTAGTGCACACAGAGAAGAAAATGTGGATTCAGATAAAAACTTTTCAAACTTGGTTGAATCCTTAAATACCATTGCGGAGACTTATCAAATGCCCGTTATTGTCTCTACTCATCCACGTACCCAAAAGCGTGTTGATGCAATGGGAGTTCAATTTAATCCCTTGGTTCAATTATTGAAGCCGTTAGGATTTAAAGATTATAACAAGTTACAGGTGTCATCAAAAGCGGTCCTTTCAGACAGTGGCACCATTAATGAAGAGTCCTCCATTATGAATTTCCCTGCTTTGAACTTGCGTGAGGCACATGAAAGGCCTGAGGGCATGGAAGAAGCGGCAGTAATTATGGCTGGACTAGGTGTTGAGCGAATCATGCAGGGTTTGACTATTTTAGAGTCACAGCCGAGGGATGAAGAGAGACTAATCCGCCAAGTTTATGACTATTCTATGCCTAATGTATCGGATAAAATTGTGAGAATTATTCATAGTTATACAGACTATATTAATCGTGTTGTATGGAAAAAATATTAAAGTTTAACGCGTTTTGAATATTTTAATCGTTAGTCAATACTTTTGGCCGGAGAATTTCAGGATTAATGATCTTGCCTTAGCTTTAAAAGAAAGAGGGCATGACGTTACCATTTTAACAGGAATGCCAAACTACCCTGCTGGGAAAATTTACAATGGTTACAGCTGGTGGAAAAATAAACGAGACAACATGCAGGGTATTCCTGTAATCCGTGTCCCTCTTTTTGCCAGACGAAAGAGTCGATCATGGCAGCTTGCTCTTAATTACCTTTCATTTGTCGTTACCAGTTGTTTGTTTGGCGCTTGGCTGCTTCGTAATCAGTCATTTGATATTGTTTTTACTTACCAGCTCTCTCCCGCAACGGTGGGTATCCCTGGGATACTGATGAAAAAACTCAAAAGAGCGCCTATGTTGTTTTGGGTGCAAGACTTATGGCCAGAGAGCCTGTCTGCTACAGGTTCGATTAAATCACCTGCTATTTTATCAGCAGTTAGTCGAATGGTGAAAAATATTTATCGAAATTGCGACCGGATTCTTATCCAGTCCAGAGGGTTTGTTGCTCCAGCAGTGGCTGTTGGTGCTGAAAGAGATAAAATTGAGTACTTTCCAAATTGGGCAGAGCCTCTATACCAACCTGTGGTGCTTGATGCTGTTGCCCCTGAGCGGAGTGAAGTTCCAACAGAGGGCTTTGTTGTCATGTTTGCTGGAAACTTAGGGACGGCACAATCTCTGGATACTATTATTGAGGCGGCCACTCTTTGTAAAGATGAACCAATACACTGGGTGTTTCTCGGTGATGGAAGAAGGCGTGAGTGGTTGGAAAGGGCAGTGGAAGATAACAGCTTGAGTAAAGTACATGTTTTGGGGAGTAGGCCTATTGAATCTATGCCTGCTTATTTTTCTTTGGCTGATGTTATGTTGGTTACTCTGCGTGATGCCCCCGTGATGACGACTACAATTCCAGGCAAGATTCAATCATATCTCGCCTGTGCCAAGCCAATAGTTGCAGCATTGAATGGTGAAGGGGCGAGAGTTATAGAAGAAAGTGGTGCAGGGATTAGTGTCGCTTCAGCAGACTCCGAAGGCCTAGCTGCTGCTGTAGTAAAAATGAGCCATTTAAGTGAAAGAGAGTTTCAGGAAATGGGAAGCTCTGCACTTTTATATTACAAAAGTTATTTTGAGCGTGAGATGCTGGTTAGTCAGTTGGATCTGTGGATGCAGCAGGAATTGGACCGCCGATCTACTTTGTAATTACGGTTGCTGTTTGGTTTCTAGGGATGAAGATGAGGAGAGTAGTTGCTGTGAAACGATTGTTTGATGTTATATTATTAGTGCCAATAGGCCTTATTTTGCTTGTGCCTGGGTTACTGGTTGCTCTGAGTGTTATTGTGACTTCGAAAGGCTCAGCTTTATATTGGTCTGACCGTGTAGGAAGAAATAACGTTAACTTTAAAATGCCCAAGTTTCGCAGTATGAAAATTGATACGCCAGCTGTAGCTACCCATTTATTACAAAACCCCAAAAGTGCTTTGACTCCTATTGGTGACTTTTTGCGTAAATCCAGCTTGGATGAGTTGCCGCAGTTATGGTGTATTTTGAAAGGTGATATGAGTTTTGTTGGCCCAAGACCAGCACTGTTTAATCAGGATGATTTGATTGCTTTAAGAACCGAAAAAGGTGTGCATAAAATTGTACCGGGCTTAACAGGTTGGGCGCAGGTGAATGGGCGGGATGAATTACCTGTTCCACAGAAAGTGGACTTAGATGTCGAATATTTACAGCGCCAGTCTTTCTTCTTTGATATTTATATCCTATGGTTAACTTTCATTAAAGTTGTGCGTAGAGATGGTGTGTCGCATTAAAGTGTCGGTTAGGTAACTTCTCAATAACTCAGTGCAGATGTCACTGCTGTCCCGTTAACTCCCTCTCCCTCTCCCTCTCCCTCATAGGGAGAGGGAATGTTCTATTGCAGTATGTCATGTTGCTGTTGATATATGCGCCCTAAAAAACA
>JBEVXT010000285.1:0-1725 GCA_040505955.1 Sedimenticola sp.
TTAGGTAATCTCCGCGTACTCCGCGTCCTGTTTTTATGAGCCTCCCTGTTACACGTTGGAGTCGGGAAATTCCGCCTTGCGTCTATTGATATACTCCAGCAGCGCTTCATCGGTAGCGGGATCGAGGGGAGGGGGCTGATACTCCGCCAGCAGTTTTTTCCAGCGTACATTTGCCCGCTGTGCCATATCCACGCCACCCTCTGAGTGCCACTGTTCGAAGCTGTTGTTGTCGGCCAGGGGGGAGCGGTAGAAAGCAGTCATGAAGTTGGCTTGGGTATGGCTGCTGCCGAGGTAGTGGTTGCCCGGTCCGGTTTCACGAATGGCATCCATCGCCTGACCGTTTTCCGACAGGTCAACGCCTTTTAACACTACCTCCAACATTGCCGCCTGATCTGCATCCATGATGAACTTCTCATAACTCATGGCCAGCCCTCCCTCCAGCCAGCCGGCGGTGTGCAAGACAAAATTGACACCGGCCATGGCGCTGGGAATCAACGTGTTGGCGGCCTCGGATGCTGCCTGGGCATCAGGCAGCTTGGAGGCACAAAGCCCGCCGCCAGAGCGGAAGGGCACACCAAGCCGCCGTGCCAGGGCGGCCATGATGTAGAGCACCTGGGTCGGTTCCGGAGTGCCAAAGGTGGGGGCGCCGGACTGCATGGAGATGGAGCTGGCGAAGCTGCCCATGATCACCGGAGCACCGGGGTTGAGCAATTGGATAAAGGCCATACCAGCCAGCACCTCCGCCAGTGATTGGGCGGCGGTGCCGGCGACGGTAACCGGAGACATGGCGCCAGCCAGAATAAAGGGTGTGACAATACATGCCTGATTGTTGCGGGCGTAGACTTTGGCTGCACCGAGCATGGTGGCATCATAATTCATCGGTGAGTTGGCATTGATAAGGCTGGTGGTGATGGTCTTGGGTCGCCCGGTCTCACTGTCAATGTAGTGATCGCCAAAGAGGATTTTGCACATCTCCACCGTATCCTGTGCCCGCTCGGGGTGGGTCACCGAACCCATGAAGCACTTGTCCGAATATTTGATATGGCTGTAGACCATATCGAAGTGACGCTTGTTGACCGGTAGATCCACCGGCTCACAAACGGTGCCACCGGAGTGGTGGATGCTGGGCAGGGAGTAGGCCAGTTTTACAAAATTCCTGAAGTCCTCGATGGTGGCGTAGCGCCGCCCCTCATCCAGGTTGTGGATAAATGGGGGGCCGTAAGCGGGTACGAAGACAGTATGATTGCCGCCGATACGGACACTGCGGGCGGGATTGCGGGCGTGCTGAGTAAACTCGGCCGGTGCCGACGCCTGGATGATGGCGCGGCACATGCCTCGGGGAAAACGCACCCGTTCACCAGTAACTTCTGCACCCGCCTGACGCCAGATATCGAGGGCTTCGGGATCTTCCCTGAACTCAATACCGATCTCCTCCAGGATGGTGTCGGCATTACGCTCTATCAGTTCCAGTCCCTCTTCGTTGAGTATTTCGAAGCAGGGCACTTGGCGGGTGATGTAGGGAGCCGTTGGTGCGGCCGGTGCATTGCTCTCTTCACGTCTTGCCGCTCGTCCACCACCTCGCCGTGTGCGCCTCTTTACCTGGGTATCACTCATTCATTTTTCTCCATCGGATCCGGTGATCCATAATTAAGATAGAGTATCAATTTGAGGTGAGCGGTGGGCTGGCCTGTGGGCGACTCAGAGCTTTGTTATAGCGCCATCAAA
>JBEVXT010000285.1:1825-3214 GCA_040505955.1 Sedimenticola sp.
GTGACTACGCTGGGTCTTTGCAGCGGCCTCTTTTTTCATACTGCAGCGGTGGCGCTGGGTGTCGCAGTATTCATCCAGGAGTCCGAGTGGGCTTTCACCCTGCTTAAAATAGGCGGTGCGCTTTATCTTGGTTGGATGGCATGGAAGATTCTCAGCTCTCCACCTGCCACTTTCGAAAAGGGGGGTAATGTTGAAGGGTTGGGGCGCCTCTATCTCCGCGGGGTGGTGATGAATGTGATGAATCCCAAGGTGTCACTCTTCTTTCTCGCTTTTCTTCCCCAGTTCACCGATCCGACGGCAGGCAATGTCACCCTGCAGATTGCTATTCTCGGCCTGCTGTTCATGCTCTCGGCGCTGGTTGTGTTTGGTGCCATCAGCCTCTTTGCCGGAAGTATCGGCGGTCGCCTGCGCAGTGGGCGTAGCGGTGAAATACTCCACAAACTGAGTGCCGGTATATTTGCCGGTCTGGCGATCAAGCTGCTGCTGTCCGAAAAGTAATGACCAAACTACTCCTGTTTATCGCGCTGCTCTATCTTGGAGCGTCAGCCTATCTCTTCGTCAACCAGCGCTCCCATATCTACTTTCCCCAGATGACGACAGGGGTGATGTTGAAGAGTAATTTCCAGTTGGTCAATCAGGGGGTGGAACTCAACGGCTGGGTGCTCAATCCCGGGCGTGAACGAGCCGTAATCTATTTCGGCGGCAATGCTGAACGCATCGAGGAAAACCTGCCACTGTTCGAGACACTTTTTGAGCACTATGCCGTCTATCTGCTCGCCTATCGTGGCTACGGTGAGAGTGCTGGTGAACCATCGGAAAAGAGGCTCTATTCAGATGCTCTGGCGCTTTATGACCGGATCAACAAATCCGGTCGGGAGATTACGGTTATCGGCCGCAGCCTGGGAAGTGGCGTCGCCACCTATCTGGCATCTCAGAGGAGAGTGGCAGGGATGGTGTTGATCACTCCGTTCGACAGCATTGAACACCTGGCGGCCGACCGCTTCCCCATTTTCCCGGTTAGCCTATTGCTGCAGGAGAAGTTTGACTCCGTAGGGCGAGTCGCCTCTATCTCAGCGAAAAGTTTGGTGGTGTTGGCAGAACATGATCAGGTCATACCCCGTGCCTATAGTGACCGGCTTATTGCCGGGTTTACTCCAAACACGCCGGAAGTGCAGGTGATTAAAGGTGCAAACCATAACTCGCTCTCGGGATATGAGCGCTTTTTTATCGTCCTGGATCGATTCTTTAATCAGAAAAGCTCTCCACAATAGACCCTGGCGGGATGCAGAAGCTTGGGTTTAATAGACGCTGTAGCCTGGGCTGAGCGAAGCGAAACCCGGGGAGTTATTGCGCTATTCCCCCCGGGTTTCGCTCCGCTCAGCCCAGGCT
>JBEVXT010000286.1:0-7113 GCA_040505955.1 Sedimenticola sp.
AAGAAGAAATGATGTGGAAGACGGTCTCACACTGGTATGTGATTACGCGAGTGGCAGTAATACATCACCAAGTGATCAGACTTTTCTTAAACAAATGTTTAACACAGAACATGACTTAGGGTCTAATACAATAAATGATAGCCAAATTAACTCAGTTCCCACAAATAAGAAACAGACAAGAATTGTGAAAAATGGAATATCATCCAGATCTTCACGTGTGACGGATACAAATGACACAATTACTACAACTGTCACTGAGACGAGCATTGATGAAGATGCACCAGGAATGTGTTCTAAGAAGAGCAATATTAGACATCCGTCAAGACAAAAGTTGCACATGGAGGGTATGGCAGAACAAATAGTGCACCTGAAAAGTTTGGTAAATAATTTAGAAGTTAAATTACAAGATAGCAATAAGTGTATTCAGTTGCTAAAAACTAATAATAGTGTATCACGGGAATCTACCGAAAAAGGCAATGCTCAGGACCAGTGTGCAAGTTGCAATATTAATTGTGGAATGAATCCCTGGGAAAAGATTACCGCTCTAGAAACAAGACTTATAGAAACTAGATTACTCAATATGGAGGCGGCCATATCAAGGTTTTCACAAGCAAACGAGTCCATAGCTACCACAAAATTACAAACTATTGAGCGCAACGTAGATAGATTTATGCAGAGTAATAGTCACGCATGTTGCTGCGCTGTGTTAAACCAATTAATACCGTATCTCGAAAAAAGTCAACAAGACAAATGTAATACCCGACAGAAACGCAATGTGGGTAATGAAATGCAAAATATTGTCCAGCATGATGTAAACGATGAATCATATTATCAGACATCTAGTAACAATAGTACGGAAGACAAATATCATGCAGGCCATCATGATAGCGATGGGTCTCTCGGTTTCCCACCAACAGTCAACGAGCAATTAAATACAGATGATTATACGCACTTTGGTATCAACAAACACATTTTGATTCAAAATCATGTACATGCCGCCAGTGAAATGTGTACGCAAAACCAAATGATGGAGCATCCGGCAGGAGGTAATGCTACAGTTCATGTTACCCAACAGAAACGATTCGATACCCAAGAGCACCCAATTGCCCAAGATGCACAAGACGAGTATGAAGTTCATATGCCAGTGTACTTTGATTATATGCACGGTCAGTTGCGAAACTATCAGCAGTCGAATACAAACGTTACCCCATTTGAACCTAACAAGTGCGACCAGAATAGAAATACAAGTACACAAAGATGTGGCCATACCGGAAGTACACAATCGAATTTTAGTGAAATCCAATGTGAAGCAATTCAACCAGACACACACTATAATCAGATGACGAATAATCAGTTAAACGATGACAATTCCATTAGTATAAAACAGACAATGAGTGATGATAACACGATACCAGATATCAGCGGTGATGGCGTAGCAACTAGAGATGTAGGTGCGATTGACCATCAACATACACTAAAGCAATTTGAGCATCATCGCGGGTATATTCAAACTGATATGAATGAACACGTGAATGGTTATGATACACCTGTATATTACGCAAACAACCAGTATGAGTTCCATATACAAGAAAATGGAGCAACAGATGAAATTTGTCAACACCGGCTAGTGGAAGACAGTCAAAGACAACCAGATCGCGTCGATGGAGACACGTACAAATCTTCAATGACAGAACGGTGGAATGAAGCGGGTCGAAAGCCAGAAATAAGACACAATCAAGCAGAAGTTGGGTCATTGAACGTGAAAGAGACGCAACATAACAGTCATACCCTTCCAGACAAGGAGTTAACATACACAGTGCCAGCATCTCTGGAGAATGAAGAAGATACAATAATGGCCCAGACATACATGTACAACTACACAACACCAACAGCGCGTAATTACTGGAACCAAGAAATTGAACAGTCGAATTATTCACCAGGTGCTAATAATATGTGCGACAATACCGGAAGACATGTATTAAACTATTCGATAAACGATTTAGAGCAGGCAGCATGGAATCAACATCGAAATGGTATAGACAGTTCTGAATGGCGGGATGTCCAATATTCTGATAGTGGAATCAACCGGGGTCCTTTCGAACATATACGGAACAAGCAAGACAGCATTTCCAAAACACAGGTGTCGCCTAACAGTACATATTATGACAGTAACCGATTTTCGAGATCACAAAGACAATATTATGGTTGGAAACAAGGAAGCAATCAACATTACGATGGAGATACACTGTATCACAAAAACAGAATTTCAACTAATAGGAACTCAAGAAACAACAGAAAACAGTATTATAATTCCACACCTGCAAACAGTCATGACGATACGTCAAAATCGTTTAAACGGCCACGCGCTTACAAACGAAGAAAATGGCAACAACACAATGAGCCAGTCAATACTATTGCCTCCGAACATTCCGTGGACAGGACATCAACGTGCGTACCGGGCAAGACAGTGGGGCTACTAAAAGATAAAGATAGATACACTTCTGTCCAAAAAGAAACTTTAAATGTGAATGACGCCCATGATAGTTCAATCACGACGTCACACGACGAACACGAACAACGACAGAGAGTATCTGTGGAAAAAGCAGCAGAAACTGTTTCCTTCGAGGTTGATGAACGTTCACCGAGTACAAAAATAAGTTCAGATGACAACAACTTGGCTGATATTGTTCAAACTATGGACCAAAGTCAGAAATGCACCATGTCTGTGTCCGTTGTTGATAGCGGGAGCACTACTGAGAACGCAGCAACTTATACACAAGAGATAGCATATGAACAACAAGCCAATCAAGATCCTAAAGACGATGGTCCGGTAGTAAGTATCACATTGTCTGAAACAAATACAAGGCAAGCGTGCGGGAAAGTTCGAACAGCACAAGCCACTGAACGACAAGAGATAACAACGTCATACAACGCATCGGATCATCAATATGACAACAACCATAGTCCTTCGGTTGATGTAAAGCAGTCTTTTTTAGAGATTGCCGGCCTCAAACACGATCCACCAGACAGGAGCAGCAAAGTAAATACACACGAAACTCACCAATAATATCTTTCAACGTAGAAGGTATAAAAGGAAATATTCCTTACTTAATGGCAATCGCAAAGTCTAATTCAATACTTTGTCTCCAGGAGCACTGGCTAAACGAATATGAAAATAATACTTTTGTTAATCTCCTCCCACAGTTTACAACATACGCACGTTACAAAGAAATCAGTGATGAAAGCTTATTCCAGCGAAGAAGTGGAAGAGGCGGAGTGGCGATATTGTGGCCTAATACATGGACGGGGGTAAAGAAACTGAAAGAAGGCAATGAAAGGATAATTGGAATTGAGATACAAACACAACCTATGCCAACATGTATTATCAACTGCTATATGCCTACAAGAAACACTGATTCCAACTACAAATATTTAGAATCACTTGATAGTCTACATAATTTTATCAGCAGTTATAGCGATACCCACAACATATTGATATGTGGCGATATGAACGGCACTCTTCAGGATTCGCGCAATAACGTGCATGACAAAATGCTCAAACAATTTGTCATTGAACACAATTTAGACAATCTACTTGCTTCACAGCAAGATCATACATTTCATAGTCACTCGGGAATAGGGTCCTCGCAAATAGACTACTTCCTCGCCCGACTACATATGGAGACGAAAATAGCCAACAAATATACGTTTCAACCCGGAGAGATCATGGAATGTAACCCGACGAATTATTCTTCACATGTACCTATATACATGTCTATGAACTTGGTACAGCAGCCAGCGACGACAAAAACAAAGCAAAACTCACGAGAACGAGTTATCTGGAATGAAGCAGACTCTGCAAAATTTCAAGAAATTTTTCGGCAGAGCATGTGTTCCACAATACAAGATGATTCTGATATAAAAATCTCCGCTCAGAAATATACAGAATGCATTCACGCAAGTCTCATGGCAGCAACACATGTAGCAGTACCAACGAAAAAAGTGATGATAAATGGTCCCAGATGGAAAGCATCCCCTACGATGATGGAGCTGATGAAGACATCAAGGATAGCCCATGCGGTGTGGCGCGACCACGGTAAACCAACTGAGCAACATATACTTTATAGACAAATGAAATCTTCAAAAAAGCAATGCCGACAGCAGCTTAGAAGAGAACAAGCACAGAACAGGGATCGTTTTTATACAGAGGTTATGGAAAATGTATCAAATGATATGTTTCATAAACTGATAAGACGCAATAAAAAGCCTGCTAAAACAGAGACATGTTCGTTCATGATCAACGATCGGCCAATAACAGATATAGATGACCAACGAACGAAATTAGCAAGTTACTATGAAGATCTTGCCATGCCGAAAAGGTCATCTGGTTTTGACGATGAAAGTTTGAAAAACGATGAAGCTAATTTAGAGATTATATTAAATATATGTCGTCATACTGATGAATTCCTAGACTTTACCACAGACGAAGTGCAATGTGCAATATCTTTGCTCAATACTGGAAAATCTCCAGATGAATACGGCCTGTCAGCGGAGCATTTCAAAATGGCTGGGAACGCAGTACTTCCGGCTATCACTAAGCTATTCAACACATGTATCAGAGAAGGGTCGCTGCCGAGTCAATTTAGGACTGGAGTTATAACCCCAATACCCAAGAAGGATAAAGACCATTCGCTGTTGGACAATTATAGAGGTATTACAGTGACTGCAGTCATCGGAAAGATATTTGAATATACAGTTCTCCATAGAATCGAAAAAATGATTTCTGCAACACAGTCAAACATGCAATTTGGATTCACTAAAGGTCTGTCTCCGATTATGGCTGCTCTTCTGGTATCTGAAATTCAAATCGACGCAAAAGAAAACGACAAACCACTTTACTTAGTATTCCGGGATGTTAAAAAAGCATTTGATGTCGTAAATCATGACATCCTATTCAACAAGCTGTACCATCTAGGGATAGACCTGAATATACTGAACATCTTGATCGATATGTACAGAAATCTGGAGGCGAAAGTGAGATGGAAAGGTACATTGAGCGATTCGTTCCATGTCGGCCAGGGTGTTCGGCAGGGTGGTATTCTTTCGACACATCTCTACAAATGCTACATCGGCGAATTTATAATGCAGATGGAAGATATGGGTCTGGGATACAAAGTTGGATCTACGTACGCTGGATGTGTTACATGCGCAGACGATATGGTGCTTGCCACTGACAATTCCTATGATTTACAAGTCATGCTGAATGCATCAAAAAACGACGCAGACAGGCACCATTTTGTTATACATCCAGACAAAACGGTACTTGTAAAAAAGATGGCAGCAGCACACAGAAATCAGGAGCTATTGACCCGATGGAGCCTGGGTGATTCAGGATTAACCGAGCAGAAGCAAACAACGCATTTAGGTGTCATTCGATCTCAATTAAAAGAGAATGAGTTGAACATTCAAAAGAGAATATCGGATTCTAGAAGAACACTGTTTGCGTTGATACCATCTGGAATGCATGGATCCAACGGATTGAATCCCAAAGTAAGCTTCAGAATATACCAAGCGCATGTGATACCCCGGTTATTGTATGGAACTGAGATACTGCCGCTTACAGAACACCAGATCAACGAGCTGGAGAAGTTCCATATAAAAACAATCCGTTCTATACAATCACTTCCCCAGAGGACTCCAAAGTGTATTTCATATCTTCTTGTTGGTGCATATCCAATCGTTGCAGAATATCACAAAAGACAGCTATCCCTGTTAGGCAGCATTTTGTTGTGCGAAAACAAGTGTATGCACGAGATAATGCTTCGTCAGTCAGCGATATGCGAACATCCTGGCAGTTATTTCGTCAGAATGAGGGACATTTTATCAATGTACAATCTCCCGCCATTGTCGTCGTTGATGAATAAAACACTCACAAAATATTCATGGAAACGACAGGTTAAAATAGCACTGGCTGAAAAGTGGACAAGTACACTCAAGTCGGAGTGTGCATCGAAATCAACACTCGGCAATTGTCACATAGACACACTATCAACAGGCAAGACACATCCGGTATGGGATACGGTTGCTTCATGCATCAAAGATGTACGAAAGGGCGTCGTAAAGGCACGGCTTCTGACAGGTACTTACATGACGCAAACCCTCAAGTCAAAGTACAGTTCGGATAAAATAAGTCCGACTTGTCCATTATGCAATGGTGAAGATGAAGACCTCCACCACATCCTATTCAGATGCGAACACCTTTGGAGTGCAAGATTTCCCATTCTGGATGAGTTGCTGGAAGAAGTTTCGCCGCACTTTGAACCTGGCGAGTGGCATCGCCTCTCCAAAGAATCCCAACTGCAGCTGATTGTTGACTCACAGTTACTAGTAACATCGGGGCATCTACCAGATGATTCCGAGTTACTACAGCGCGTGGAAGTGAAATCCAGACAACTGGTGTACAATGTACATTGCCGGCGTATGATGTTGTTGTCTCAAAGTAGACTTCCGCGCAGTTGATGTTTCACTCAATGTATGTATACAGTTCCAGTGGTCAGGTACGTCAGTCGGTACAACCTTTAATTATGCAGCCCATATCCGGATCAAACGACGCTTATGTGTGGAATGATCGGGGTATGCACTTCTATATAAATCTATCATTTGGCTGATGACCATGGTGATTTTGGATTTAATGTCCGTGTTGCCAACATCATGCTGGTCATTTGTCATTATCTTTGCAAATTCTGTTCTGTGGAAATTATTATCATTCAACTCAACTTTGTGCAAAATGTAGATGCAGAAGAGAGAGGAACTGTATTGATACTTGAGGGGAATAGTCAACTGAATTCAATATTTAATAACTATCTAGTGTATACATATGATATAAAATAGACAACGTTGTCCAGAAGTGACGCTCTATGTTAGAAACAATAGTGACACGTGGAGTTATAGACAGCATGGCGTTGCAATGATTTATTAATGTTTATGTATACATGTATATGTATGTAGGCTATATTCTGTATCTATGTATGTATGATTTCATGTACACTTTACCAGGTTTTAACCTGGGTGCTCCTATCAAAAGGAGGAAAATCCGTAAATACAATACAATAC
>JBEVXT010000287.1:0-3534 GCA_040505955.1 Sedimenticola sp.
CGGCCCCGCTGCAGGGGGATTCACAGTGGGATTGTACCCCGGTAGGTATGTTCTCGAAGGCATGGCCTGCTGTCGCACTCCCATCGCTGGCGTGTCTGGAACATTGCTGCCCACATTCGCCATATGATGCGGCCCCGCTGCAGGGGGATTCACAGTGAGATTGTACCCCGGTATGTATGTTCTCGAAGACATGACCTGTTGTTGCATTCCCATCGCTGGTGTGCCTGGAACATTGCTGCTCACATTCGCCATATGGTGCGACCCCGCTGCAGGAACATTGTTGCTCACATTCACCATATGATGCGACCCCGCTGCAGGGGGATTCCCAGTGGGATTGTACGCCGGTACCTGTAGGTATGTTCTCGAGGACATGACTTGTTGCTGGACTCCCATCGCTGGCGTGTCTGGAACATTGCTGCCCACATTCGCCATATGATGCGACCCCGCTGCAGGGGGATTCACAGTGGGATTGTAGCCCGGTATGTGTGTTCTTGAAGGCATGACCTGCTGTCGCATTCCCGTCGCCGGTGTGTCTGGAATATCGCTGCCGACATTCGCCATATGATGCGACCCCGCTGCAGGGGGATTCACAGTGGGATTGTACCCCGGTAGGTATGTTCTCGAGGACATGACCTGTTGTTGCATTTCCATCGCTGGTGTGGCTGGAACATTGCTGCTCACATTCGCCGTAGTGTATGCCGGCAGATATGCTCTTGAAGATATGGCTTGTTGCACTCCCATCGCTGGTGTGGCTGGCACATTGTTGCCCCCATCCGCCATATGATGCGACCCCGCTGCAGGGGGATTTGAAGTGGGATTGTACGCCTGTATCCCTTGTGGGGGTTGGTTGGGCTTCTCGCATACGGAGTGCTGATGGTGTTGTGGGCAGCACCTGTTTCTTCCACACCCACGTTCCGAGATTGCCTGGCCCTTCCGGCCATGGCATAAAAAACACGATTCATGAGGTTGATGTTGGATGGTTAGTATGTGTCCGCCATCTTGTGGTTTACATGTATGCCGGAGGGGCATGGATGTCCTTTCTAATTTTTGTTCTAGGAGCTCTAGTCTGAGTTTGGTGAATTCATTATCTAATCGATTCATCTGGTTGGTAATATGTGGGGTAACCGTAGTGTTACTTGGGTCGTAGTTTATCCTCTCTGGGGATTTAACATTCTCACTAAAATTGTGGATAGTTTCAACTGTTGTAGGTTCCCTTGGGTCAGCCATTTTGAGTGTTCTAATTGTCTTTTGTAGTTCCTGGTTGCGGTTCTCTAACATAATAACCTCAGCCTTACATGCTGCTAATTGTTTTTCCTGCTCGTTCATGGAGAAGTCCGTTTTCTTTTGTCTAGGTTTTGATGCTCTTTTCTTCACTGCAACTGGGCTATGACATGTTGCATCCTGGATGATTGGGGCTTGCATTGATGATGTGATCTCCACTGTTGGATGACTATTCGTGTCCTGTGTAGGGTTATTCCGACTCGGGTCCGCCAAACGGTCACGTGACTGTATGCTAGTTGAGGGATCGGTCTCGGCTGTTGACCGTGTGGTAACTGGTGTACATGCCAAAAGTGGCAGCCCCTTCGTGGGTGCCTTGATGTTGAGGCCCTCTGGTAGTGGTTGTACTATTGTTGACACTGTTGTCTTAGGCTGAACAGGTACATGGTTGTCATTTTCAGCAATGTCTGCTATTGTTTCCACTGTATCTCTCTGCTGCTGGTCCATAAGTAGTAATTCATTCAGTCCGTCATCAAATAGCGGGTCTTCTTCATCTTCGCTGCCCGATGTGTTGGATGAGAGCGAGCAGTTTCGCCATTCACCTCCGGCTGTCACTGCACTGCTGGGAATCTGGGGTTCCAACTCGGTGGGTTGTATAGGGGTATTGTGGCTTGTGTCCTCAATTGCTAGGGTGGCTTTTCCATTTCCCTTGTCCATACTGCTTGTGTATGGTTCCTCCATTTTGCCCAGTTGCTCATAGATAGCCAGTCTCAGTGCGTGGTCGATGGAGTTTAGGCCTGGGTGTGACTCGAGTGCTGCGATTATCTTCCTATTGTCTGTAAAGAATAGAGTGGCATATTTTCCATTTATCATCATCCTGGATGTGGTGTGGTATAACATAACTGCGAATCTCAGTGGACCGGAGCCTTTTGAAGTCCTTGTGTTGGCTTGTATCTTTGTTTCCACAATGGCACCGTCCTCATCCTGCCTATTGGTCATGGATATCTTATGTGGATATTCTGAATCATCCTTGCTTTCCTGGAAATATGACAGGGCCAGGGACTTGTATAATTCATAAACGCCAGTGGAGAATGTAAAGATATGATTCCCATGCTTCTCTTCATGGTGTATCTGGGCATCAAAATCGCATGAACGTAACTTCTTCTGCAACGCTTTCTTTTTGTCTAACGTGTACGGTTTCTGGAAGTTAGGTTGTTCGGGGCTCGTTACCAGTCTTGTTGGTGGTTTTGAGACTCTCCCACTTCGTCTACAGGCTGCTGCTGCCATGGTTGGTGTTGAGGGCATTCTGTTAGAGGCGCAGAATTTTGTGGCATTATACATTTTGACCTATATTACGGTAACAATGTATAATCTGGATGTATTATGGTTGTATTTACGTGTATGGTAACATTGACAGCGGGTTGCTGATTTATTATAGGCAGTAATGTGGAATTTTGAGGGTTGTAAGCCCTATTGGTATAAAGGGGCGACCGTACTGGCCGCGGTAATGATCGGAATGTGCGAGTAGGGTGAAATATGTTCGGCGTGGGGTAACAGGAGCAGAGTAGTCTGAGGGTTTACATTCTGTGAACTAGCCCGACAGAAAAATCGCAGTCGGTACAAACTTATGGTAGAATGAAGTAGTATTCAATGGCGCATCGACACTGAGAGTGTGTCAATTAAGGTCAGCATGAACTTGTAAAACAAAAGAGGCAGCCCGACCTAAAATAATAGTCGGTATGGTCTTCCGGGGTGTACTCAGCAGTCGAACCGCACTCAGCGTCGGTACGATCTTATGGTAGAATGGGGTGGTGTTCAACGGCGCATCAACACTGGGCTGTGTCAATTGTGGTCAGCATGAACTTATATTTAAACAAAAAGAGGCAACCCGACATAAACTAATAGTCGGCACGGTCTTCCGGGGTGTAATCAGGAGACGGACCATATCAGTGTGAGTTTACATGGGGAGATAATACCGCCTATCAATAATGTGTCTGATGGTTATATATAGAATGAGTTGTACACTTCGACCGACAATCGGTATGGACTTCTGGTAGAATGAAGTCGTGTTTAACGGCGCATCGACACTGGAGTGTCTCAATTATGGTCAGCATGGACTTTCAAAACAAAAGAGGCAACCCGACATAAAGTAGTCGGTATACCCTTCCGGGGTGTAGTCAGCAGTTGAATGGCAATCAGTGTGGGTTTACATGGAGAAATAACACCGAATATTAATAATATGCAGGATAGCTGTATATAAAATGGATTTTAAACTTCGACCGACCGACAATCCGTTATTCAGCGAGCCTCGATCGC
>JBEVXT010000287.1:3544-5442 GCA_040505955.1 Sedimenticola sp.
TGCAGATGTCAAGAATTACCCTCTATGCATAAAATGGTTAAAAAGCTCGGCCACATATAATTCTAAAATATGACAATAAAAAATAAAAATGGCATGTGATTGTGCAATACGTGATAGCACACAGATAATATAAAAATTTGCACGGGAGCTTAAGCCTTGTCAGGATTCTTATGATCAACTGAGGGTGTGAATGATATTACAAAAAACCTTGGCATAGTATGCTACCACTCGGATATGGTATATGTACACCTTCAATGGGCTATAAGAACATATTTAAGAGTTCACATAAAAATTAGAGAAATGGCACCTCAACGGCGCGGTAACTACTAACTAGCCTAATATGTATGGCATAGATCTAACGTTAATTAGACAGAATGGGCTCTGTATAATTACAAATGTACATATGGTGGCGGACGGCTAAAATAAGATAAGAACAGGACATGTAATATATGTTTATTTACATCAGTGATACTGGCAGCATGTACTGCAAGTGTAATCGGAAGCTATGTTAAACTATGGGTCCTAAATGTCGTAGCTCGTTTGTGGACCTAGTTCAGAGTTGCTTGGTTTGTATCGGGGTACAGCTGTGTATTTTACATGGACTGTAGGTCTAGTACCGTGAATCCGACTCGACGCAGCTGTGGGTACATGTATGGGGGCTCAAGGTCAAGGGCAAGATGGGTCTAGATGCAGTAAGCTTTTTGCTATATTTGGGTGTTGGCTAGATGCGAACTGATTAGCATGGGTCCCTTGACGGATTGGGCTTGGTAACACAGATAATAATAAAACTAAACTAAACTAAAAATTAGTAAAAACGACGCTAGTAATGAGTAGCGTGGATAAACAGAGAGTTTGTGTGGGTACGAGTATACTTAGGGGCGTATCGCTAGTAACGAGTAGCGAGATTAGCTAGTTGA
This sequence comes from Sedimenticola sp., assembly GCA_040505955.1. Taxonomy (GTDB): domain Bacteria; phylum Pseudomonadota; class Gammaproteobacteria; order Chromatiales; family Chromatiaceae; genus Vondammii. Next base: position 4,462 of record JBEVXT010000287.1, read on the forward strand.
CAGAGACGGTTTGTCATCAAACTGGAATTTATTACAGGGGCGAATGCGTTTTCGGGGCAGGGCAAGCATAAAGTGTCTTAAATAGCGACAATGTGAACGTGTTCAGTTATTTGATGAAGCCAGACTGATTTTATGAAAGTTCTGCACAAATCGTTTTCAGTCCCAGCACGATAATTTTACAGAGTTATTTTCTTCACTTCTCTAAAGGCTTTTTCGATAAATAACAATTTCACTGAACACTTGGGTGATAGGCAATCACCAATGATTATAGGAAGTCTTAAAATTAAATGCTGTGGCTTCCAGCATAGATTTTTCACGTTTTCCACAGGAAATCCAATATGGCGTCAGTTTCTCGCGTGCTTAGCGGCCGCACGAAAACCGGTTTTATCTCACTTCTGAGCGTTACCGTAATTGTCAGCTACCATGACTTTGCCCGTCGTATAATGTACATTTCAATTCACAAACTTCAAGTTACCACCACACTACCACTTTATCTACAAATGTTAATTTCTAATTTTCTTCAGAGCTAAAATTTACACGTCCGTCCACCACCAATTCTCTTCTTTCTCCCCATATAGAAGAAGAAGAAGATGTACCCCACCCACTATTTTAGCAAGGCACTTCGCGGAATATTTCACGCGAATTTATGACATAACTAAAGACTACTAACACATATTCTTACCATATTCTGATCGAATTCCAATATTACAACTATATAAATATTACTTGCAGTCATAAAATATTGGATTTTTATAGAAAACTGACAGAAATTTGGCGTTTATTTATGCTCCCGTTTGTTGACTATGTCGATGGTAATGCGCGTGCGCTCCCGGAAGTTTACATTAAATGGTATGCAGAAAATATAAAGACGACTGAAGTTTCATGCTTAAAGGAGACAGGAAAAAATATTTTTCATTTTCTGGTTTATATCTTGAATGATAGCTCTTGGTAAACTGAAAATAATGTTGAAAACTGATGTAA
>JBEVXT010000288.1:0-4016 GCA_040505955.1 Sedimenticola sp.
GACCAGAGTGTGGGAAAACAGGTTATTTGTAGCTCAATCGTATGATGGGTAGGGTGGGAAAAAGTATGATGATAATTTTGCGCTCTACAACTGGGCTCATCGGTGGCGTTGAGCTGCAGGGTGAGGGTGTCGGCCGTGCCGCCGAGGGCCACAGAACCGACATAGAGGCCGGGATCGATACTCAGGCCGCCATCGGCGGCGAGGGTGATGGCACCTTCCGTCTCGCGGGCCACCACTGCCAGGGAGTGGCCGTTGATGTTGCCATCGGCGACATCGGTACTACCCCACTGGACGATCACTTCCCGGCCCTGATTGTCGGTGTAGCTGAGCTTGAACTCGATGGCGCCGGGTTCAACACCGAACCCGGTGAGGGTGGTATTGAAGCTTCCGTTGGTACCGTTGAGGGTCTCGGTGGTGAAGGTGCCGTTGCTGCCTGCGCTGCGCCATGCCAACTCCATACCACCGTTCATGGTGGCCGCTTCGGCGGCACTCAGTTCGAGGGCGATCTCCCGAAAACCCAAAGGACCCATCATCTTCGCTGGGTCAAGTGATGGGTGTCCTGATCTTTGCTGTCGGGACTCCACATACGGGTGACGCGCCCCTGTGGATCATATTCGTAGCGCGTGCGTCGTCCGCCCTCGTCTACCTCTTCGAGCAGACGATCCATCAATTAAAGGGCTCTGACCCCTTTAATGTAAGCCTATTCAATGGCACCAAGTCTGGAACACCGATTTCATGATCAGGGAATTTGTTTTTGAACGAAGAAGGAATCTTGTTTGGAACATTTCCCTAGCTGAGCTCAATCCTTCGAATAGTAGCTAAATAAATCCTCATCTTCCCAAGCCTCCCCATAAACAGCCAGTACTTCATTAGCAACTTTATGAACCCTCGGGTCATCTGAGCTTTCCAACATATTCTGAGCATGCTGCTTTATCTCAGGCCACTGCAACTCTCTCATACAAAATTGCACGACTTCATAGGGAGCATTCCCTTCATCCAAGAACTCAAGGAGTACCTGGACAAATTCACTTTTAAATTTTGTATTCGATTTGAGGAGTTGAAGCATTTCTAGCAATTGACCCTCTACAGCATTGACTCCATAACTCTCTTTGAGAGTGCTCTCCGCCTGAATTCCCAGTTCCCGTAAATTTTCTACCACAAATCTCATTCTACTGGCCTCCAAGCTCCACCGTTCTTCAGTTTTGGATCAGGTACCCAGGCTTTATGAACAAATTTATTTGATGTCTCAAATCCGAGTTTCTGAAATGCCTGCTCCGCTACGGACTGAACTCGCGCCCCTACCGGCTCAAAGTGGCCAGAGGCATTATCAATAAACTTTAACTCTCCGTTGACAACCTTAAATTCGCCTGCGGCTTGCACTGGATTTCCTCCTGACAAGTCGATATGCCCACCTCCCGGAGTCTTCCTAATGCGTCCAACAACCAAATTACCATTCTCTGTAACCACGTAGTTAAACTTGCCATTGACATCCTTAAGCCTATTCAATGGCACCAAGTCTGGAACACCAATTTCATGATCAGGGAATTTGTTTTTGAACGAAGAAGGAATCTTGTTTGGAACAATAAGCTACTTTGCTTCCAACCCAACCGATTCGATTTTCGCCTCACCAGTCAACGAATTGACTCTAGTTCTAGCCACTTCAAAAGGGTTATCTCTTGTTTCTCCTGGAACGTATAAAACAAAGACTCTATCATCCCCCTCGAACAATGTTGTTAGGATAACCTTGTTCCTAATTTCATCAGGCACTATGTATTTTTTTAGCTCTTCCTGCGTAAGCGACCTAGCGATCTCTTCTAATTCCTCAAGCTGATACTCTTTCATTGTGGTAACCATCCGGAGCTAATCATGTCTCCATTTGAATTGAATAAACCTCTGCCGCCATAAGGGTCCAAAACAGCACTCTTCGAATTAGAAAAAACACTTAAAACGTTTCGATCTCCGGCAGAGGACATTAAAGAACCATCTGGATGGACATGAGAAGAAAACCTCCATCCTTGATCAGCTAGTCTTTGAGCCGACCCATCCAAAGTACTAATAGGAACACCATCTGCATCACCTCTAACAATCAGCCTCCTACCTCCAGTAGTAAACATCGCAAATTCATCACCGGTGGCAGCTGACAATACAGCTAGATCATTGTTGCCAAACCCTTTCTTGAGGATAGTAGTTTCAGCACCGAAACCGCCATCAAGATTCGATAGGACTCTCGCTTGAGCTGATGTCAAACCTTCTACACCAGCAGCAACCGCTCTTAAATTTTGCCTGGATGATGATATTGAAAAGTCACTAACTTTGTTTGGAACAACTTAATCGGACGCTACGAAGCCCATTCAGTTAACTCTGGTAAAACTCCACTTTTCCATTCTTTACGAATTTTAACTGTAGCGCGCTGAAATGACTTATCTCCGCTATCACCATCCATTTTTTGAGTTAAGGTAACCTCTCCAGAACTTTTACTGATGCTAAACTCACCTGAATTACCACCATCTCCAGTAAATTTATAGGTAGCAGTTAAACTATCTTCAGTGAGTTTCTTGATTTCCACATAAAATGCCATTCTCTCTACTCCGGCGTCCAAGTACGATTTACGCGTGGGGAAATAGTTGCCTCATGCGCTTTTACATAGTCTGTTTTGAATATTCCTTCAAATTTTGCTTCAAAGATCTCGTGGCGCAGTAGATCAATGTCAGACTTGACAAAATCACCTGTCTCAAGCCGATTCCATGCATTTGCCATGTCAACGTCCGAATCGAATCTTCTAACCCCTGAACTCAACTGGTGCTCTTTGAAGAATACGTGATCTTTGATTCTAGCAATTCTAGATTCTGCCCACCCCGTATTTTCTGCTATTTTAGTTATGTCACTACCGTTTGCTCTAATCGCATCATATTGTATATCCGCTAGTTCTTCCCACGCCCTAGCAGAGTTAGGGTCTAGAATTTGTCTCGCGCCAGTTTCCCGAATGCTGTCTGGAACCACACTCCCCCAATTCCTGATAGATTTTGCCAGAGAAGGTAGTGCTTTTACAACGCTTAATACTTCAGCAGTTCTCAGTGAATAGTCAAATACATCACCAGTCTTGATTGTTGTGCCTGGAACCAGTGTTTCACGGTATGCCTCAATATCGGCTTGATCTTGAATATCATCAAAGAATCCGCCTAACCCTACTTCCCCTGCTAAACTTTTGAAAAACCCAGCCCTATAACTTCCATAGATTCCACGATGGACTCCAGTTACATTAGCTGAAACTCCGCCCATGCGAACCAATCGATCATTAATAGATTCACCAGTCGCCGTCACTGATTGGAAATCAAGTTTCTCAGGTGATTGCCTGGCATCTGAAACGGCATTATTTATGGTGACGGTTTGCTGCTCAACCAGCTCAAAATCAGAGTGCATAGCTACTTGGCTACTACGATCAATTTTGAACCCAGCAGGCGGCTTACGAATAACATTCCCTGCAATAATGATATTAGGATCGTCTATATTATTGTATGCCGCAAGCTCCTCAACCGAGGAACCAATACCCTGAGCAATCGTTGATAGATTATCACCTTGACTGATCCTATATGAAACATTTCCAGCTTCATCAATCATGGCACCACTTGGTGTATAACCACGTACCCCACCGGAGTCTGGAGTAATCACTACTGATCCACCGATACCTGCATTTCCTATCCACTCAGCAGGCACCATCCCATCATTAGCAAACACAGCCGCATCAAACTCTTCCTTGGTCAATACGTCATAGGCCTGATTAGGCCCAAGCTGCCAACCTCCCAGATCAGCAGTTCTGATATCAGGATTCAGTTTTCCTGAGTCAATACCAGCAAACGCCTCAGTAAGCCCAAGCTCTGCTGCCCGGTCTCGCTGACCTTTACCACCCACCTCTACCGCTCGACTAGGCGCACTAACATACCGCTCCAACCCAGCCACAACCTGCGACCCAACTTCCTGCCCAACCGTATTAGCAATAAAGTTCATCCCGGTCTGGC
>JBEVXT010000289.1:0-6730 GCA_040505955.1 Sedimenticola sp.
CGGATTTCAGGGGTGAGCTGAACAGTTACCTTTCCACTGATCTATTTCTTCGGCAACTGTAGGGCGAGGAAAACCGGTCCATTACGGCGCATCACCAGAACATTGATGTAGCGCCCTCCGGGCATCCGTTCCAGCTGCGCCTCAAAATCCTCTAGACTCCTGACCCGCTTATTGTCGATCATCTGAATGATATCGCCCTGGCGTATCCCTGCGATCCGCGCGGGGCCGTCGGTGACGGTCTCCACCAGCACGCCACGGTCAGTCTCAAGCTTGAATTGGCGCATCAATTGGCGGGTGATATCACTTACCACCAAGCCAAGTAAATTTTCTACACTCTTCTTCACCTCTTTCGCCGCCGTCTCGATCTTATCATCCACCGGCAATTCACCAATCTTCACCGAGAGGCTCTTACGCTTGCCATTTCGCAACACTACCACCTTGGCGGGCTGACTGACCCCGCTGGCACCCACCAGCGGGGGCAACATTGACGAGTCGTGGAGGCGCTTACCATTGAACTGGAGAATAATATCACCGGTCTCAATGCCGGCATTTTCAGCCGGACTATCAGCATACACTCTGGCGACCAGAGCACCGCGGGGATGATCCATGCCAAAAGAGTCCGCCAGCTCCCTGGTCACATCCTGAATCTGCACCCCAAGCCAACCCCGACTGACCCGCCCCTGCTTACGAAGCTGGTCGGCTACATTCATCGCCATCTCGATGGGAATGGCAAAGGAGAGTCCCATAAAGCCACCCGTTCTACTGTAGATCTGGGAATTGACACCCACCACCTCACCATCGAGATTAAACAGTGGGCCGCCTGAATTGCCCGGGTTGATGGCAACATCGGTCTGAATGAAGGGGACATAGTTTTCGCTCGGCAGGCTGCGCCCCTTGGCACTGACGATTCCGGCTGTAACGGAGTGATCAAAGCCAAAGGGGGAGCCAATAGCCAACACCCAGGCGCCGACTTTAAGGTCTGTACTGCTGCCGATCTTCACTTTAGGCAGCTCCTTGGCATCTATTTTCAGCAGGGCGACGTCACTCGCCTTATCCATACCAACCACTTCCGCCATGTACTCATGGTGGCTGTTGAGACGCACCAGAATCTCGTCAGCACCGTTGACCACATGATAGTTGGTCAGAATATAGCCATCATCAGAGATGATAAATCCAGAACCGAGAGACTGGGTGTCATGCTCACGCGGCTCGCCGCCTCTCCCAATACCCTCTTCGAGAAAATGTCGAAAAAGCTCATTAAAAGGCATATCTCCCGACAGGTCAGGAATTTTGTAACCTCTTTTGAGCCGTTTGGAGAGTTGTTTATGCTGTTTGGTACTGATATTAACCACAGAAGGGCTGTTATCGGATACCAGTGGAGTAAAGTCCGGCAACGTCCCCCCATGCAACAGGGTGGATGCCGCCGTCAGCATAAGGAGCAGGATAAGGCTGAGAGAGCTGTTTTTAAATTGTTTAGGGTACATAAAAAACTCCTGGAGCAACCGCCTGATGATGAGTGCGGAGCAAGATAGCTATATCAATCAACTGTCAAACAGCACCTGAGCCGTATCTGCACGGCGCAGTATCACCATCTGATACGCTTTATCATGGCTGACTCGGGTGGCAAAAACGCGCAGGTAGAGCAGCCCAATCAACAAGCCCAATAGACCACTGAAGATAACCATCGGTTCCGTCGAATCGAATGCAAACAGAGAACCGAGCCAGCGACCCATCAGGGCAAAGAGAAACAGTGATAGCAGCGGGGTAAGATAGAAAATGACAGAACCCTTCAGCAGGGCGGATTCAGCCAGGCCCAGCACCACCCGCTCACCCACCCGGGCATGGATAGGGTTCAACACTCTGATTGAGGAGCGCCGCCGCCCCATCACTTTTGACAGGGCGGAGACGCCACAGGCACTGCCGGCGGCACAACCACCACAGGAGGACCTGCGCTCAGTCTCGACGGTGGCAAACTCACCCTCGGTGGCAATCACTACTGCCTGCTCTTCAATCATCGCTTTTGCGCAGTGCCCTGGCGACCTGTTCCACGGTGAGGGCGGGAACCTCACCAATCACTGTCACCTGAAACTCATCAATACGGTTGCCAAAGGCGTTGATGGCGCCCATGTTTGAGCCTCCTTGCAACCCGGCACCTTCATCGGCTCTCTCGACGTAGAGAGAAAGTGAGGCGAGACCATCAGATATAACGAAATGATCGACACCTGAAACACCCTCTCCTGCCGTTTTTCTGGCATGCAAAGTTACCGCATAACCTGTCGGCAATTTATTGAATTTCCAGTTTTTATCTCCACTGACGGAGAGTCGTCTCAGGGGTTTCTGCTGAACCCATTGATAATCCTCCCGACCGGCAATGGAAGGCTCCGTCAGCGTCTCAACATTGCTATCCACCTGCAGCCGGGTAAACATCATCTGGGAGATGGCGTCACCATTGGCGTCTAGCATATCCGTCTTCAGCGGCAATCCGTGCTGTTTGTCGAGATAGATTCGATAACCGTATCGATAGTGATCTTTGGGTACAATGGCAACCACTGTCACAGCACGGTCCGCCACCCTCGCCTCGCCCAGATGGAAGAAACGGTAATAATTCTCAAGTTGATCGATATCGATCGACATCACCGCCCTGAAGCCCTGGCCAAGCACCCGACTGCCGATCGATACAGACCGGGAGTCCGGTGCAATACAGGTCACCGACGCATTGTCACGCACAACCTCGCGTGCTACACCATTGAGGGAGATCAACCGCTCGCTCTCACCTTTGTTACCAACGCTGTGAACAATACTCATGCTCTCCAGGTGGTTGTTGTGAAGATAGACGAAGGTGCCTTGGTAACTGAGGGTGTGGACTGCAGCGACCATCTTTTCCAACCAACCTTTCACGTCACTGCCGCCCACCTCCCCTGAGGCGTGGGAGGAGAGCGCCTGCAGGATCAGTACAACTGAGAGTAGAAGGTGAGCAGGTCTTATTACACCTGGAGCCTGTCCGAGAATAGGCGCCGTAGCGAGAGAAGCCCATTTTGAGTCATTTTTTTTGGTCATTTGAGGCGAATAGTTACTCTTAATTCAACGAAAATGAGCGGAAAAAGGGTCAAAATGGGGTTTCCGCACGCCTACATGGATATAGGTAGTTAGAGCAATGCAGGAGCAATTGCCGAGTAGATGTCCTATTCCCGGACAGGCTCCTAACGACTGCTGTTGCTGTCGTAGGTAACAAAACTGGTATAGGGGACGACACCAGATACTCCCCTGGAGGAGGCAAACTCATTATGATCCACCAGGTAACGGTTAAGTTGGGATTCAACTTTTGGCTCAGAGAGATTTTTCCAGCGTGTGGCGGTGCGCTCCAGGTAGGAGGGGCTTTCCGTTGAAGCGAGCGTCTGGACGCCGCTGTCATCCATTATTCCGGGAATCTGCGGCAGCAGGTAGACCGCCATCACCGCCACAGAGGCGGCAAGAGCAGCCCCAACAACCGGCTTGGCCCAGTGGTTAACCTTTGGTGGTGAACGGTGACCGTCACGGGCAGGAGCCGCTATGATGGCCGGTTCGGATTTAAGTCGCTCCCGCACTGACTCTGCGACTCCATGGGGAGCGATCCGCACCCCTTCACCGCGCATCACATCACCAATCAGGTGGTAGGCATCCCAGGCACTGGGCAGATCCTCATCACTGTGAAGACGATCAAGAAGAGGCCCAATCTCATCGGGGGCAAGTTCATCGTCCAGCAGCGCTGAAAGTCGTTCTCTAATTTCGTCAGTCATAGCCGTAATTAATCACTAAGCGGTTGGTACTCTCAACTCAGGCCAGCAGAGGCTGCAGCCTTTTCTCGATTGCCGCACGGGCACGGAAGATTCTTGATCTGACGGTGCCTACGGGACACTCCATTGCTCTGGCGATCTCTTCATAACTCAAACCTTCCAGCTCGCGCAATGTGATTGCAGTGCGCAGATCTTGCGGCAGCTCATCGATTGCAAGACGCACCGTATCAGCCAGCTCATCCTTGAGGAGGAGATGTTCCGGCGTTGCAAACTCTTTCAGCCGGACACCGACATCAAGCTGCTCTGCGGTCTCTGCATCGATATCACTTCCGGGCGGCCGACGCCCTCGGGCAACCAGATGATTCTTGGCGGTGTTGATGGCGATCCGGTAGAGCCAGGTATAAAACGCACTATCTCCCCGAAAACCGGGAAGGGCGCGATACGCCTTGATAAAAGCCTCCTGGGTCACATCCTGGGTCTCGCTCATATCACGAATATAGCGGGAGACCAGATTTGCCACTCTCTGCTGGTACTTCAACACCAGTAGATCGAAAGCCCTCTTATCGCCACGCTGTACACGCTCAACCAGCTTCTGATCTACCTGTCGCTCGCCCATCAGGGCTTACCCCCTGAATTTGGCAAGCATGTTTCGTTATTCACTCTGATTGACAGCCTGTAGCAAAATAAGTTCTCTGAGGTGTTCCCTCCTCTGCATCGAGGGATCTATAATCCATGATTATGACCCCAAGGCAGAGAGCCACGCAATCCCCAATGAATAGACACCACCACTTTGATGTACTGGTCATTGGTGGGGGCGCTGCAGGCCTCAGCCTGGCCCTGCGCCTCCCGGCAGACCTGAAGATTGCCATCATTTCAAAAAAGGCGCTGACCGAAGGCAGCACCTACTACGCCCAGGGCGGCATTGCTGCGGTTCTCGATGAGAACGACTCAATAGAGTCTCATGTCGAAGATACCATTGTTGCCGGCGCCGGTCTCTGTGATGAAGAGATGATACGGCATATAGCCGAGCGGGGACCGGAGAATATCCAGTGGCTGCGGGGCGAAGGGGTGGATTTCACCCGCCAGCACCCGCCTGCCGACGGACTTCACCTTACCCGCGAGGGGGGGCACTCCAAACGCCGGGTGGTACATGCAGCGGATGCCACCGGCCGGGAGGTTGAAGTCCATCTTGAAGAGGATGCCAGGAGACGAGACAACATTCAGCTGCTGGAACAGCACAACGCCATTGACCTGATCCTGACCAATGAAGACGAGGGATGTGAGAGACGCTGTGTCGGTGCCTACATACTAAACACCCACTCCAGCCATGTTGAAACGATTCTGGCAAATGTTACTGTGGTCGCCACTGGCGGCGCGAGTAAAGTCTACCTCTATACCAGCAATCCCGATGTTTCAACCGGAGACGGTATCGCCATGGCCTGGCGGGCCGGTTGCCGGGCTGCCAATATGGAATTCATTCAGTTTCACCCGACTTGCCTCTACCACCCTCAGGCAAAATCATTTCTTATCACTGAGGCGATTCGTGGTGAAGGCGGTAGGCTGCTGCTGCCGGATGGAAGCCGTTTTATGCCTCGCTTTGATGAGCGGGCAGAACTGGCTCCAAGGGATATTGTCGCCCGAGCTATTGACCATGAGATGAAACGCCTTGGTGAGGATTGTCTCTATCTCGACATCAGCCACAAGCCGGAAAAATTCATCATCGACCACTTCCCTACCATCTACAAACGTTGCAAAGAGTTTGGCATCGATATCACCCGGGATCCCATCCCGGTGGTGCCAGCGGCACACTATACCTGTGGTGGAGTAATCAGCGATGCCTGCGGCCGTACCGATATCCCCAACCTCTATGCCGTTGGCGAGGCTGCCTATACCGGCCTCCACGGTGCCAACCGGATGGCCAGTAATTCACTGCTGGAGTGTCTCGTTATTGCCCAGTCGGCGGCACATGATATTACTCATCGAATCAGCTCAATACCCAAACCACCGGAGATAAGTCCCTGGGATGAGAGCCGGGTGACCGACTCGGATGAAGAGGTGGTGGTGGCCCACAACTGGGATGAGCTGCGCCGCTTCATGTGGGACTATGTCGGTATTGTCCGCACCAATAAGCGGCTGGAACGGGCAAGGCGCCGCATCAGCCTGTTGCAGCATGAGATCAGGGAGTACTACGGCAATTTCCGCGTCACCAATGACCTGCTTGAGCTGCGTAATCTGGTGGAGGTGGCGAGCCTGATCATACGTTCCGCCCAGAGCAGAAAAGAGAGCCGCGGCCTTCACTTCACTCTCGATTACCCAAAGCGTGATGACCGCTACCAACGCAAACCCACGGTTCTTATGCCCGACAACTATCGTCCCGGTGAGTTTCAGGGTGGATCCTGAAGGAGGTAGATAACTACTCAGTGCCCCCCGGCACAGCGTGCCCGGCAGCCAGTCGAATCCGCAACTTACGCAGCTGATCGGCATCACTATTATCCGGCAGCAGAATGACCGATCGGCGGTGAAAGCGCCCCAACCTGAATCTGAGAATGATCAGCCGGGTGGAGACAAATCCCCCATCGAGCAACCGTGCTTCCCGGGGCAAGCCATCCCCTTCCGACAGCATCCAGCGGCCGTCACCCAGCCACTCGATCACACTCACCCCTGACCGCCCGAAACCTGGAATATGGCTACCTGCGGCAACAAACCAGCTCGCCGTCACCAGCAGCAGCGCCATACTGATCAACCCTCCGGAAAGAGGAAGAGCAAAACAGAACAGAAAGACCGCACCGTGCAGCGAATGGATAAACAGTGCCAGAGTCAGCGAGGATGAGATTCGGATTGTCAGTGGTGGATAAGATGGTTGCATCACGCTCCCTGTGAAACTAAAGCGGCCGGAGCCACACTATCCAAGCAAAAGGGGCTGGTGTTTCATCTTCTTCCCTTTGATCTTTCCGCAC
>JBEVXT010000290.1:0-9583 GCA_040505955.1 Sedimenticola sp.
CATTCCTAACAGGCAACATTAGTCGCTGAATTGGCATTCCAAACATAGGTAACATTAGTACAGAAGCAAAGGTCGCAGAGTAGGCGACATTGGTTGCAATATTGACATTCTAGCCTTGCAATAGCAACGTCGGTCGGAATTTCTTATACCAACATAGTTTCTGTATTGCATTTCAGAAACAATATATAGTCTGGAGGAGGCTATGAAGTAAAGTATACTTCCACATTTTATTTAACCCAGCGCTTGTATACATACTATACTTACCATACATCAATATTATAGCAATATAAAAAACAACATAATGAATTTCATGGGTATAGAAATTTATTGGCAAAGTAGATCAGAAGCCTAGTGCATTTCCTCTGAGTTCACCAATTGAATCAAGTAGTGTTTTTACCACTGTCGTTTACCTTGGCGTCAGCTTTGATATAGTTTGCATATCTTGTAATACTTTATTTCCTACCATACAGCTTCACCGCGAAAAGTTTGGCCACTTGCCTTATACGGCTCCTGGAACCTAGTGTGTCATTCCCTACCAACGTATACATTATTTGCGTTATTCATCCATTCACGTAAATCTGTCTAACCCATTCTCGCAAGGCACGCCCGCAGAATATTAGTTACTTAAAATGTATATAGTAATGTCCATACGCAAGACTGGATACCCCGTCATTTAAAATATAACGTTTGTCATCGAAAGGACTGAGACTTTTTTTTGTCACCGTTTCACAGTGTAGGTTGTGTTGACGACTTCTTATTAGCTCCATTGTCGATAGGATCTCCTTTTTGTCAATTAGAGCGGTTTCGAACATCTCATATTTCAGGTCTTTCTCAGTCGTTGCTTTCTGAATGCCTTTCGCTTTCTTGATTTCGACGTCTCCGTCGTCGGTGTCATGACAGACTGCGTACATCTTTGATCTGAGACCGCAGAACTTCGTTATGATTTTGCCGTTCAGTTCATCTTTGAATTTTCCTGGAACTTTCTTGTTCTCTGTTGAATGCAGAACGTGATAAGTGGGATAATTCGACGTATCGAAATTTTGTGAGTCTTCCTTCATGTCAGCATATATGTCCTCCGTTTGTACGTGAAATAGGTATGAGTCCGTATCACACATTAGCAATGTGACTTGATTTCCGTAGTTCCTTTTCAGGTAGCCGTACCAGAACTGATACATGAGCACCTTGCTTAGATCAAGCACAGATTGACCCGCATATAATGGCCTGTTTACTAGCACCTTGTTCCGCTTGCAGTGAACGCCAACGAGACTGTCGTTGAATATTCTAAATTCACGAAATGTCGGTTTCGCAGTTAACTTGTTCAGTTTCCTCTGAGAATTGGTCAGCGTGACATCAACATGTTTTCTTTGGCATTCCATCAGCTTTCCAAAGACGGAGTTGTTCATTAGTTTAAGAATAACCCCTCGAATTCCGTATTTGCCTCAGCTCGTTTGCGTGTGTTGAAATCTATATATGGTTTCAACCATGCCTCCTGGTCGAACTCCAGCACACGGTGTAGTTGCTTGATTCTCATGCCCAATTGTAGGTACAGTTTTAAATTTCGATAGTGCAACACGCATCGTTCTTTGTCCTCTAGTGTACAGAGCAATTTTTCGCCTTTTGGTCGTTTTGTCTTTCCACGTAGTTCTCTCCATGTCTCTGCGGCATATGGAGACAACTCGTCGTCCTCTATGTGGCTTTTACTCGGACAGAGCGGAAGGCAGTTATGCTCGTCATGAAGGTACTCTGGATACTCTAAACTGACCTCGATCAGATATCCTTTCGTGGAGTCGTCGTCAACCTGCATGACGTCAAACTGGAGTACTTCCACTTCGTTCAAATTCCTGAAGTTTCGTATGGGCAATTTCTGCATGCATGCCCAGCCGTACAAGTTGTTACAGTCCCAAAAGGAGATGTAAGACGTAGGCTCTGTCATGTCGTAACTAGTCAGATATGGGTTGTTTGCCTCCGCGTGTCGATGTGATATCTGACTTATCCCACCTCTGATACCTCTTTCCCAGAATAGGAGATCGTCTACGTCCGTAATGAGTTCTAATTCGACGCGTGTCATACGGAGCATGGCTGCCCACGATAGTCCGGGCGCTGAGTAGAAATTACATGGGTCCAATGTATAGTCCCTGTGACAGACCTGCCGAGAATTTTCGAAAATATCACACAGCAGTAGCACGTCCGTTTTTAAATATACATCACTATATTCTCCAATTGTGGAAATCGCCAGGGTATTAAATACCGTACAGGCATGTTCATAATCTGCGTCCGAAATATGAGATTTCTTCACCTCCGAATAGAAGGCTTCCTTTGCAGGTAATCGCGTCTCTTCGAACCTGCTTTCATCATTCATGTATGTATAAGGGTATACGTTTTTGCGCAGAAGAAGTTGAGCCACATCTTCATCCTGGAACTCTGAGGCGAAATGCTTGAAATTTCCGAGACCACCGTTCGCCTTCAAATTCTCTACCAAACACTCTAGTGATGAGCTAAGAAACTGATAGCTGTCCAAGAAACGTAGCCTACCCAAGCTGAAGCTAATATAGCGTTCCATATTCTGCGGAATGCACTTTATCCCTCCTCTGGAACAACTCTCATATTCTCCGATGCATTGCATTATGATATGTCCATCATAGTTCCGTAGTCCATGGAACACGACGGGAATGAAACTAGTCCGAAATTGTAGGTTACAATTGTTATGGGCGGCACCGCGATACGTCCCTGTCAGGTGATCGTGATCGCGTACTTTAGTGCAATCGTCAGGTTCGAAACGTTTCTCACATATAGAACAATGCGTGGCATTCAAAAAATCCAGTTCGTCTTCATCACTCATGATGAGTGGCTCTATGTTGTCTAGAATATCCAAAATTTCTTGCTCTTCATCTAGGAGCGCTTCTACGAAATGACGCGCTGCGTCTGGAGCTCTATAGATCACAGATTCTTTCGTATATCGATGATTGGCACATACTCTTTTGTACCCGTAACTACACACGTCATGATGCTTCGTAACTGTCGTACTAGATTTATTCGGATCCGGTGCACACGTATGCACGTCCCTCACTACTGTTTCGAAGTCACAGTACAGGACAAATGGACAGAGTAGCTGATGCTGTATGTCCTTGAACTTCAGAACGTCATCCATGCCTTTTGTTGGCAATACTATTTTCTGTTCTCCGTTTGCGGAACAATATTCCTCGTGGCTTTCTAGCAATGACTTCTTGGAGAAGCCATTGAGACAATACGAACAGAAATAATGTTTTCGCTTGTCAGTCTTTGTTCTTGATAGAAATCCATTCAAATCAGTAATAAGGCAATAATGTGACAAGTCGCCTTCTTGTAGGTAGAGTAAATTGATGTGATGTTGTCGCCGTTTATGTTTAGTGACTTTCAACGGGTATATCTCTTCGCTTTCAAAGCCGAAAACGTTAATGGATATGTCATCATTTTGTCTCTCAAATCGATCTAGTTTTGCAAGCGACACTGGGTACGGAATGCCTTTCATGTTTAATGTGTCACTGTATGGTATATAGTGATCCACATTTTCCGGAACTTCATCTACGCAGTATAGATGGCTTAACACTGCCCATAGAAAACACTTGTTATCCTCATTTCTAACATTCAAGATTGTACGTGATTTTATCAGCGTAAGTGGCAGATTTATGAAATTAGAACCGTCTAAAGGTTTGTACAATGCGGTGTGTATATCCAAACGAATGACTCGACGCAGACTCCATCCCGATGATTCATGGATGTACTTCTCAAGACCAATCACTAATTTCTGTAGTGCTGCATTCAGGTCGTGAGCATCGAATGTGTCTTCCGTAAGCAAGGAATATGTCAAACTTCGAAAGTAGGGCTCCACATTGTGGACATCTCCGTCTTGGTCTTCCCGTGTTAACTCCACTTGTGAGACGACGTACCATTTTATTGGAGCCGTGCGAACTCTTGATACGAGGTAGGACTCTATGGTAGGCCTAACACTTGCTAGAAAATTTACTAAGTCGTAACTGTCGACACCTACCGGGCGTATTGTTGTCACGACAGCATTTCCACTTATGGCCGATCGCGTTTCACCTCCAATTTGTGGCGGCTGATGGCATTGTTTATGAATCGCCAGTTGTCTGGCTGATGAAAATTCGACATCGCACATCGTACACGTATGTCTTTCTGTTCGTTTTACATCCATATGCTTGATACGTTGGTGCCGTAGTAGAGCACTCCGCCACTTATACACACGTCTACATTTCCTGCATTTAAATCCAACACTGTGAGTTAACTCATGTCTTTTATAGCTTTGTTTAACTGTAAAGGTCTTATGACATACTTTACATCGATACATGTTTACTGTTGGCTCTACACATTCAACTGCCTATGAAAGTGAACGAACACAAACCTTTATAACGTTTCTACTTTCCACTTGACCGACCTCAGTATTTCTTATCCATATTGCGGTATTAATGTCACATTCCATACGATTATAATAAAGCGATAATTTAAGAATGTTCAGCCATTATGATGCGTCCGGCACATGATAGCTAAAATAATTGCATTTTACATTCCATAACTTGTGTCCATAAATTTTGTAACGCAAGACATGGCATTCGGAAAAGAATTGTTATTTATCACGTGAAATTATGGCTAGTCATCTGGATAATTATTGTTTCATATCAAACTTTGTACGGTATCCATTTTCCCCTAGATTTCCCCACTATGAAGTCACCGAATGTTTTCCTCACATATTTCTTATTCTTCAATTTCCCGCCGGTCTGACCACCGTTCGTGCCTCGACGATACGCCTTCTTTTCTTTTCGTGTGACATACCTTTCATTTTTTACGACCTGTTTGTCGTATGCCAAGTTAGTTGTAGAATCATGCTGACCCTTGGCTGGTATAGCGGTAATCGATGGGAGCTGTTGTTCTCGTTGCTCGTTGGTTTGGGCTAAATTGTCAGCATCTACTTCCTTTGTTGTTGTAGATGTATCATTTTTCGGATCACTGACGTTTGGCAAATCTGTCAGGTCATTCGTCTGTACCTTTTCATTTTCCGACGATTCGACGTCGTCGACCTTCCTTGCCTCAGAATTACGTAACATGTTCTCATATGTCATTTTAGGTAATAACACTAATTCACGTGCCATTTGATCGATATGTTTTTCTCAATTACCTTCAACAGTCTATATACTACTTTGCAATATTTCTGCAATAGCGCCTTCCTCTTTTTGGCTGATAGCGCTTTGGCGACAATTTGTCGAATGACTTTCCTGCGTGTTTTCAGATACCTTTTATCTCGATCGCTGATATTACCATAACCGTGGAGTACGTTGTAAATTATTTCTACCAGTGCCCTCATTTGATCATTGGACATTGTCTCCAGTAGTGCCACTCGTTGACGTCTGTCGCCTTTCACTAACAGACCGACAAAATGAGCCGACTTCAACACTGTGCTGCTCATGCTGGTGCATATACGATTGTAGTCTCGCCTGGTAAAATCCGCGATCGTAGCATGTATTGAGGGTCCGCGTTCGGAGACAAGTCCACGAGAAGACTGCCGTGAATAGGCGACGTCGCCAATTTATAAGCAGACATAAAATACTTAACATTTCCAGGGCATATTTGTCTTGCAAATGTCTGAACCTGAAGTTCGTCACGTTTGTTTTTGAACAGGACAAAGTAGTGCGCGTTCAAGGAAATTGTACGAAACTGCTTACCGGCAGAAAATAGGTTTTGTACAATGAAAATTACGGAAATGTCCATATGGTGGCTGAAAGTGGTAAACAGCTCAGAAATATCCTGCGAGGCGGAGCATTTGGCCATGAGATCATCTAAAATCACTACACAGTGTTCTCCACTAGATCTCCATGATTCCAGATCCGATCTATCCGGTGTACCTTCGAAAAACTGAATATTTTTAATATCCGCTTTCATGCGGTCGTATAGCTCCTGATACACGCTGTAGCAGTATATTATTTTCGAAGGTGACCTTTCGAACATGCCATCCTGTTTCTTTAGAATTTGATAAATGTACCATGACTTACCGACACCTGACTGTCCACAAACGATAATAGTTGACGGGCTGTGGATCTTCAAAACGGCTTCTCTCTCCATAATAGCCAGCTGTAAACTAAAACCGTATGCACAAGCGCATACTTCTTATATGGACATGAGGGGAAATAGATACAATAAACAGCGTGCATACTATTTATAGATTTTATTCAGAGGTAAGCATTTCTGGTTATAGTAGCAAAAATATTCATCACAACAAGGAAATACGTTGATAATGTAATCGTATACGTATTGATCGTTAAAATCCGATTTATCGAATTGTCTCACGATATTCAACATTGATATGCCACGGAGTCTGTGTATCAGGAAATACAAGCAGAATTGTCCGCACGCATCGGAAATATTGTTTTGCAGCTTGTCAGTATTATATGTCCATGTTCTGGAATTCTCTCGCAAACATCTGGTAAATCTGCCATCGTAGAAACTCGGTGGTCGTCCGTACGAGTCGAAAAACTCTGCTCGCCCATTTTCATTGAAGAATAGAGCGCACCAATGCCTCCCAGGTTTGCCACTACTGTCCGTATTCGCGATTAAACCACCACTTGCGATACGTACGGGCAGACGGTCTACCGGGTAGACGCCCTTTACACGTTCTCTGAGCACAGGGTCACATTTAATACAGCAAAGTAATTGGGACGCGTTCATTGCGAGTAGTAGTGTCACACTGTCGGCGACTGGTGGTGTGCGTATTATTCGACTATGATATTACGCTGACTGTCAATTTCGAAGAAGCCTTGAGATTCTGAGTATACGATAGCCGTCAATGTGTGCGCTAGTGGCTTAGCAAATTCAACGTCCAACCGTAAGCTTCCAGTTTTCACCAGTGACAGGTATTCGTTCTGTCCATCGAAATATGCCTCTGGCTGGAAGACGAACAAGCTAAAGCCATCGACGAAGTCCTCTCTGGTTATATCGTTCCCGGTATCTTTTTTCCACTTGCCGTAATTTGTGAACAAATCACTATAGGCCCTCGCAATTGTAGCTCCCTCCGCTTTATTGAAATTAAGTTTACTAGGTGCTCCACCGACGGGTATTCCATCCGAGAACAATGTGATGCTCTTAATGCTGCAGTTTTGGAAATTAAATGGATTCGCAGTGTAGCTACCGGACACGGCAGAGGATTCGACGAAGCATACAACCACACGGCACGGTTTCCGGCCTTGGAATATATTGTCCCAGTGGAACGAAGAATTCCCCGTAGGTATACTCTGCAGATGACAATCAGTGTGCGTATACGGGTATTTAGCGTTTGTCGAGTTCAGCATTTCGGCATGCCCGAATATGACGGCAGGATTTACTCGAATTTTTCTGGCTAGAAGACAGATGTCCACTATATCGATTTTATAATTCGGACTGTCGTGACCGGACATCAGGCAAAACGCAGGACTCGACCTGTACAGTTTCACCTTCACGTCCACCTGGTTGAGAAGATGGCGCCGCATTCGAAACAGATCATGGGCCAAACTTCCTTGGAAGTCCGCTAGCTTTGAGAGTGCTATGTATCCGGCACGCTGGATTAAACTGTCATTAGACCCACTCACCGCATCTCCGTCGTCCATTGCGTCATGTTCGTCTTTCACAAAACCCTGTGACGTCAACTGCGTCGAATCAGCGTCAGTGCCGTATTTGAGGAGAGTTTGTATCATTGCTCTATATGGATAGTTGGTGTTCGTCATCGTCACGTTATTCTGGAGCGTTACTTCGACGGTGGAAAATAGTGATTGGAGCAGCAAATTCACTGGGCCGACTTTATCTTCTGCATCTATGGCCCTACCGTCATGTTTCGTCACTTTGAGCTTTACATACAGCTGCGAGCCTGCCAAATCTAGATAGTCCAACGTATTGGATGCCGCTATCCTGAATTCCAGAGGCACGTCACCGGAAATCTGTGACAGCGGTCGGATTTCCACAAAAGCTGCATCCTGAACTGCTGTCTGTGTCATGGGTAGGTCGAACAGAGAGAGTTCCGCAGGTATTCCCTCATGAAAACTTTCTCGGTTTAGTACAGACATGTCTTTATGTAAATATGTCACTATGTTTTGTAATCCTTCGTCTCGACTTTTTCGTTGACTTCTTCCGTTTAGCCTTCCTTATACGACTAACTACTGTCTTCTTTCTGCGTCGGTTATTTATACGTTTTGTTCGCGGCCTCCTCTTCCGCCGTATCCTCTTCACCGTGCTCTCTGCTCGTTCGTTTGCCGCTTCGACGGGAGACACAAGCTCGACATTCATTGGACTACTAGATTTTGCATATTCGATATCACTATGACCACCGCCACCCTTCTGATTTATCAACCTCTTGGTGGTTTTTCGCTTGAAGAAGCTAATCCACAACGCGGGATCGGGTATATACATTTTATTAGACGGATTCATGGTAAAATGGATACTTTTGAAAACGCAGTGTCAACATCAGCGGTTGATTCAAGAATGCCGCGAGGTCTCCGTCGACGGTCTTAATAGTGAATTCCATTTCGTATATTTCCTGTTTTATCACTGGCACATAGAAAGCCGACTCCGTCGAGTATGTCCACTGATTTTTACTCGTGGCCGGCAACCGACGTAAAATTGGCCGCAGTTCGCCATTCACCACGCTTTCCTTGCAAATATTCGTATACACGTGTAAAACGCTTTCCCTCACAAATATCTTCGCCTTTGGATTGATTTTGCAGTAAAATTCGAGTAAGGCCACTTTCCAATAGCCTTTAAGAAGCAATGGCGATTTTAAGTGTATTTTGAATTTATACGACTTATTATCTGTAAAGTAATCACTGCATTCGTCACTGTTTATGTAAACAAAGTGCTCCATTTAAGCGTATTTACAATATCTGCCTATCCACGTGTTCTTGCAGACGTATCCTTCACTTCATTCAATTCCTTCAACTCTTTCCAATATGTCCTTGCCTCGTTAATAGCCGTGTCAATAGTCCCGGTCATCTGTTTAAGTGTTAACCATTGATTCAGGTTTAAAGGTATACCTCGAATGGAAGCCGTTTCGTTGAAGAACCGCCGAATATCGAGAATTATATGACCGTTCATGTTACACACTGTTAAATATACGCCCTCCCTCAGATCGTAACGTTTTACAAATACACAGGCCGTTCGATTGGCGTCGTCGATTTTAACTTCATAGTCTAATGTAGGACGCTGAGACGTAGCCGACAATGAGATAACTATGCCAGGCATTGAAAGGACGAGGATCGTAAGCATGGCGGCTCCAATCCATTTGGCCACTGCTAGATATCGCTTGTAATTCCTCGGTTCTGCTGGCTCTATATCCATTTGAAGCATTTCACTGGCCTCACCTGCCATGTTGTCATGTTGCATGTCAGACTGCGAATGAACACAAAATATTGACCCTTTTCGATAATGTATATATATATATATGTATATGTACAATCCGGATTGTTATGCTCCCCGAAATTTTTTCGGGGGAGCATATTGTTGCCGCTTTGTCCGTCCGTCCGGCGTCCGTCCGGCGTCCGTCAGGCGTCCCCAAATGTTAAAGTTTTTCAAT
>JBEVXT010000291.1:0-5386 GCA_040505955.1 Sedimenticola sp.
TATCAGAGATAAGACAAAGGTCTGAGACAAATGAAGAATTTGGGGAGCAAATAAGACGTCTGGTGAGCGCAGCGTATCCGGGTATTGAGCAAGTGTTGCAGGATCAACTGGCAGCAGAATCCTTCTTGCGAGGCTACAAGAACAGTAAGATTGCATTTGATGTTCTGAATAGGAACCCCACCACTCTCAGTGATGCCATAGACATGGTCACATGCCAAGAACACAATTACAGAGCCACTGTGGGGCGAGATTATGAAGCGACCAGGCGTGAAAGGTCAAGACGGGTCACATGGGCCGAGAATAATGATATGTCGGTCGAAGAGGATGATACCATCACTGCACAACGGGTACGCACGTACATAACACTTGAAGAGATAGACAGTCGCTTGCAAAAGTTGGAGTTGCTTATGCAAAAGCAGCACGAACAAGGCAAACAATACTTGGAGAGAGCACTGAAGAAAGTGGAGCCACGTCCAACAGATGACAAAAGCGATAAAAGCTGCTTCCGATGCGGAGAACTTGGACATTTCAGCCGAGAATGCCCGAAACGGTCAAGATCACCTAGTCCAGCCAGGTCACATGTGTCACCACGCATCCCAGATAGAGAAATTAGAATTACTCGTCTGCATAATAAAGGCCGCAGCATACAGGTACCAGTCAGTATTAACGGTACATTGACACAGGCCGTGGTAGATACAGGTGCAGACGCAACGATCATTGCTGACCGTACCGCTGAAAGGGCAAACATAGTCCCAGACCAGACCAAAACATTCAGATTAATGAATGCAGAAAGTGGTGCTGAGATGGTTGCTTTTGGGGGAGTCACTGCGACACTCCAAATGGGCAGCCATACTTGGCAATGGCCAGTCTTTGTCGCACCTATCCGTGACGAAGTACTCCTGGGAATTGATTTCCTGAAAGCTGCAGATGTGACAATCTTCACCGGACAAGGCGACCTGCAAATAGGAGGAGAACTGGTATCGGGGTATCTAATGGAAGGGGAGGTATCGTATGCATGCAGCACAGTTAGCTCAGAGAGTGATGCCGTTATTCCACCAGAAAGTGAGAAGATAATTTTGGGACGTGTGACTTATCCACGAACAGGTACCGATGCTGTGTTAGATGGTGGACCAATACACAACGGATTGAATGTTGCCGCTTGCCTGGTAAATATGGACGAGACTATCCCCGTGCGGGTCATGAATCTGAAAGATCACGCAGTGAAATTGCCGAAACATACACACATCGGCAAGTTAATAGAAGTAATAGAAAACAGCGATGAACCTACCTATTCCGGGCATCAAGGAAGACAGCGTACCATTGAACGGGTGAAATATGGATTCCATTGGTTTGGATTGTCCGCAGATGTCGAGCAATACGTTGCTTCCTGTGCCCAGTGTGGCTCTGCGAAAAAGAACTGCAGAAAGAGTAGAGCAAGCATGCAGCCATACTATCACGGTGCACCGCTGGATCGTGTCCAGATCGATGTCCTAGGTCCTTTTCCTGTGAGCGAATCCGGCAATCGTTACATACTGGTCATTATCGATCAGTTCACGAAGTGGGTGGAGGCGTTTTCAATCCCTAGACAGAACAGTGAGACAACGGCTAAGACATTGGTGAACGAGTTCATTGCTAGGTATGGTGCCCCGTTAGAACTCCATACAGATCAGGGCAGCAATTTTCAAAGTGAGCTTTTCAGAAATGTATGTAAACTGCTCGATATTGCTCAAACAAGAACCACACCATATCACCCAGCCTCCAACGGACAAGTGGAGCGGTTTAATCGTACTATCTTACAAATGATACGCTGTTACGTAGATAAAGGGCAACGATTATGGGATGAACACTTGCCATTGTTGCTAGCAGCATATAGAAGTACTCCGCATGCCAGTACGAAATGTACCCCAAACAGGCTAATGCTTGGCAGAGAAGTGCACCTTCCACATGATTTGTTGTTTAGAGATGTGGATGCAATACGCCAAGATATGCCACTTTCAACATACATGGATCGGCTAAAAGAAGACCAGGAGGTAGCACACAATCTGGCGAGAGAGCACCTGCATGACGCCCAGCGTCGTCAGAAGAAATTGTACGACATGCGAGTACTGCAGAATTTGTACACTGTGGGCGACCTGGTGTACATATCGGATCAATCAAGAACAAAGGGCAAGTCACCGAAATTGCAGAACATCTGGAAGGGTCCATTCGTGGTTACAGCAACATTGGGACCAGTTCTGTACAGAATAGAAAACAACAAGAAGTCGCAAGTTGTTCACCATGATAGACTCAAGCTCTACCAGGCGGAACTGATACCTACCTGGGTAGGACGAGTTCGTGGAAAAGCACTGGAACGTAGCCCGGAACAACCTGATGAGCATGGACCTGTGGATCCTCCTGCCGCTACACTCCCATCAAATGCGGAACCACATGCTCCCACAATAGTTGCTGATGACGTGACGTTTGCCGATGATGAAACCGAGGGTTCATGCATGCCGGAGCCACTGCGGTCTCCGTGTGCTGAACTTCCTACCAATACTATCGACGCACCCAACGCGACAGGATCAGAGGATGGCAGGGCCACCCTGATAGAGCCACTGCGGTCTCAATCTGGTGGCATCGACGAAAGCGAGAACCATGACGGATTCCATGACGATGCCCATGACGATGCCCATGTGGACGCCAATCAAGTGGGTTCACTGCGACCCCACTTGAGTGTGCAAACGCGAAGTGGACGACACGTCCGACGACCTAATAAACTATCCCTTTGAGGGACTCAAAGAAACTTTGGGGGGGATAGTGTTGCGGTCCGAACTGGGCCGCTGAGACTTTGTCGTACCTGTTCACGATTGCCGTGCAAATACCCCTGTTGAGAACCGTACCCCAAAAATAAACCTGTGTTGTTACAATGGTGATGTCTTGTTCTGCTGTTTATCCTTGTAATATCATGCTATTCGTGCTCATGTGTATGTAACTTGTTGCATAATATATCCTTGGACCCACGGCTGCAACAACTGGTGTCAGAAGTGGGATTTAATGATTTAAATTGAGATCGAAAAGAACGCTCGGTTGAACTTTGATGACGTCAGTGGATTTGCCTCGTGGCAAAGTTCAAACAATTGCAAAATTCATCAGTATTGGCCAAACTATTTCCAAATTGCTTTGAATATTAGACTAACAACATTATTTCCTTTCTTTACATCGTATTCTGATCAAATTAAATTGTTGTCAAATGACTTTAGAACGTCACGAAACAACCACTAACCAGTAGTCGGCGTGTACCAGTTTTCGTTTGGACATTTGAAAATAATTATAATCCTGACTTGTGAACCTTTCATCTTGTTATGTACATTACTTGTATTCATATATCGTTGACGTTGCATGTGAAATAAAAGTGAAAATTCATTGTATTTGGTACATTAAAAAGAAAACTGTATCTGTATCCATGGTTACCAACAATTGGTCTTGTTGGTCACAGCGAACAACTAGCACCAAATTGGCATGATATTTGTTATTACACAAAGTGTGTAGTGTGTATTCATTGTACTCAATTTTGATAGTGAAGGTTGACATGTAAAGTTGCTTGTGAAGTAAGTTTGATGTAAATGCAAATTGTATTTTGAAAAATTCATTTCTGTGTAGTACTGTTATTGAAATAAAAGTGAAAATTGTTACGGTTGGTCACAGCGAACAACTATCAACAATTTTCCTGATCTTCACTATTGTATAAATTGTGTATTTGTGTAGGTTCTGAGTTTTATTTGAATAAACATTTGTGTACATGTATTCTGTACCTGAATGGTGATAACATGAATGTCAATAAAGTGAAATTGTAACATTGTTTGCCACCCTGTCATTCCAATATAATTTGAATAAGTGTAAAATTTGCTTGGAATGTGTAATCTGTGTACTGTAGATCTACATTTGTGTTAAAATCAAAGATACTAAAGTATCACAACAAACAAACACAAACTATTTTGTTCACTGCAAACATTGTCAAATATGTGCAGGTAGAATAAAAGTGATTCCTGGCTGTTATTACTTGCACATATTCTACAATATTTACAAGATTTGTGTATAAGAACAATACTGGACAGGCGGACCCGATGAGTTCATTCATGTCTATCGCAGAAGAACAGCGTGATCAGATGTCAAGCATGCGTAACATGCTAAAAGATACAATGTCAAACATTCACCGTTCACATCAACCCGAGGAAATGAAACAAATGGAACGAGATAGGTCTAAAAATGTCACCTTGGCAAACTCCTTGAATCAAGGGAAACAATGTGCAGCAAACACATTACAAACAATTCCACAGGATCACACCCCACAACGCCCTTCACAAGATGGATATTCACCCATATCAGCTCATTCTATAGGTCACACGGTGAACCAAAATACACAGAGCAGAAACCTATTCAGTGGGGAACTTCAAGCGATCAATAAATGGAATGAACGCCATGACGGTGCTGTAGCATCGCCATACTCCGCACCACAACATGCTACCACTAGGTATAGTCATTCAACTTCTTCTGTGTCACAGGCCGGTATTCCAATTCCATCATTGTCATTGGCGCCACCGTCGTCAATGGTACCCCCTTCACATACTGGATATGACCACCACGGTTATGCCGTATCAACGGTAGGCGTTAACCACTACACACATCCTGTTGCACCATCTGCCAATCGTTCCATGCTGGAACAGCCACCTACTGTGCCGATATACGCCAGTCAGCAAATGAATAGAACAAACCTAAACAGTAGTATAGCATACCCTGTACCCTCACCAGTGGCACCAAGCTGGAGTAGTACCGCTGCCTATACGATGCCACCACCGCAAGTAATGGCACCACACTGGCAGGCACCAACATACAATGCGATGCCGTTACGCGCAATGCACGAGTCGGCCATACCTGTTGCGACACCCGAGGCCACGTATATGCCATTCCGTTCAGACACAACACCTGCTGGAATATATGGCAGTAGTGATGTCATGCAATCCGCCCAAGCCAGACATAATTACCAAGGTCAACATATAAAATTGCCCAAATATGATGGTAGTGAAGAAATTGAAGTTTTTCTAACACCATTTGAACGGCTGGCGTTGAAATATGGATGGGGACCCTGTGAAAAAGTCGACAAATTATATGAATCATTGCACGGTAAAGCAATGTCATACATGTGCGCATTACCAAAACAAATTAGCGAAGATTACGATCAACTGAAAAACAGTTTAATAAAACGTTTTGGTCGAAGAGACCCACCTGGAACTGCAAGACGCCAGCTATCAGAGATAAGACAAAGGTCTGAGACAAATGAAGAATTTGGGGAGCAAATAAGACGTCTGGTGAGCGCAGCGTATCCGGGTATTGAGCTAGTGTTGCAGGA
>JBEVXT010000292.1:0-514 GCA_040505955.1 Sedimenticola sp.
AGTAGGAGCCTGTACGAGAGTAGGCTCTTGGGTTGTAGGAATTCAAGCCCTGAAGCGCGACCGTAACAAACCTACCACAGCAAGGCCTGCCGGAGCCTCTTCCAATATGAAATGAGCCTAAAGTGACCTGATTCTGTCCCTTATGGAGGGATGAAAGCCATCATCAACGATTCTCACACTGAAACACTCGAACAGGTCCGTCAATTTCTGGATGGTGCCGCAGTCATGGAGATAACCAGCCCCCCCAAGACCGGGTGGCTACCGCTGGATTCGCGACCGAACTGCTGGGTACCGTCTACCCGGTGCCACTGAAGCGGATCGAAAAGCGCTCTTACAAAAAGAGGTGTGACAAACTGACCGATAACCCATGCAACCATCACCTCACCCGTAGAATCGGTGCCCTCGCCGCGATGAACGTCGCACAGAGCCAGCAATTACCGCAATTAATGAGATGGGTGGCAGCAGAGCGGGTGCTACCCCTGTTTTTCAGAAAGGGCTGCCCTCACAAGACTTC
>JBEVXT010000292.1:574-4659 GCA_040505955.1 Sedimenticola sp.
AAAGATGAACGGGTAAACTGTGATCTATTGAAAGCATATCAGTCACTTGGTATCCAATTGGAGCGGTCAACTGCAGTTTCTAGGTTCAGGCTCATTTCGTATTGGAAGAGGCTCTCTATTGACTAATTTTCTAACACAACTGATAATCCCACGTCGGTTCCAGCCTCTCCGCTGGGCCGCAGCAAGCAGTCACTAAACTAGAATCCCCGGCCGGCAAGAGAGCAAGCCAAGCTTGCTTGCTTTGCTGCACAGGTGGACTTTAAATACTTTTGCGAAAAGTGGTAATGGAAGATTTGGAAAAAAAACTGGCCTCTCTTATTGTAGAGGCGCTCAATCTACGAATCAGTCCTGATTCGATAGACCCCGAAGCACCTTTATTTAGCTCAGGCCTTGGTCTGGACTCGATAGATGCCCTTGAAATTGCCGTAGCAATCCAAACTGGTTTTGGAGTGGAAATACGTGCAAATGATGAAAACAATGTAACAATTCTCTCTTCGCTACGCTCTCTGGCCAAACACATAACGGCTGAAACTCAGAATAAGTAGTAGATTTCCATGGTGCATGCGGCGAGTATACTTCTGACGATCATCTACTCGTTATCAATGCACCTCTCCATCCATGCCGGATTGAATAATCTACTCGCCTGGATTGTACTCATCACCGCCTGTGTCTATGCCGTCATTTTTCGCAAAGATTCAATAAAAATGACGCTATACACCGGCTTGGCGGCCTTAGCCCTGCTCAACGTGGTTTCAGACCAGAGCTATATTATCTACCTGCCGCCTATTGTTGTTCCGAGCGTCATGCTTGTGTTATTTGGCAGCTCCCTTTTCCAAGGAAAAGAGGCCTTTATCTCACAACTTGCACGCCGCATGAACGGTGGTTACCTCAATGAAAAAGAGGCCGGATACACTCGAAAAGTCACCTGGGTATGGACACTGTTTTTTCTGCTTATGATTGCAGAGAGCCTGCTGCTGAGCTTTTTTGCAGACCGGGAGACCTGGTCCGCCTTCACTAACATCTATAACTACCTCTTTATCATCGTCCTGTTTTCCATCGAATATCTCTTCAGGATTTACTATCTTAAGCGACTCCCCTCAATGGCAAAACTGCTGGCTCTCACTACAAAAAGAGATTCTTAGCGTATATTTACCATGAATACTCTTGCTATCTTTCCAGATGCAGATGCACAGACACCCGTTGCTTACAACAATGGATGCTTGGTGACGTATGCGGAGATGTTTAATGACGTAGCAACGCTCACGAAACGTCTTCCAAATGAGAAATACCAGATAAATCTCTGTGAAAACCGCTATTATTTTCTAGTCGCATTCTTAGCCGCCTTACGTCTTGGCCAGACGGTTATTCTGCCGCCCAGTTTGGCTGAGCGCGAGATAGAGAGCATCAAGTCAAAACATAGCTCCAGCTATAGGCTGTTCGACAGCAAAAGTAACGGTGATAGTCGGGCAGTTTACCTGCCGGGGATTCTTAACGATTGCATAACAGAAGATGCCGACAGCATAAATTTTCCCTCCCAGCAGATTGCCGTAAAACTCTACACCTCCGGAAGCACAGGCGATCCGGTCGCGCATATCAAAACCTGGGGCATGCTTTATCAGGGTGCGTCTTTGACCGGGCGGATGTTAAGCATGAGCAATCTAAAGAGATTCACGCTCATGGCGACCGTTCCTCAGCAGCATATGTACGGCCTGGAAACTTCCATCATGCTGCCACTGGTCTTGAATGGTATTGTGACAGCTGATAAACCACTTCTACCCGGCGATATAGGCAGTTATGCCAAGGAGTTGGCTGGACTAAGCTATCCCCTGCTATTCGCCACCACGCCACTGCATATCTCCTGCTGCATCAAAACAAAGGTGGATGCAGGCGATATTGGGATGATTATCTCTGCTACATCCCCGCTGACCCGGATAGTGGCAAAGGAGGCCGAGGAGCTCTTCTCCACTGAGCTTAATGAGCTCTATGGATCGACCGAAACCGGGGCTATTGCATATCGACATACAGCGAGAGAAGAGAGCTGGAATCTATTCCCAGGCACTGAATTATATGCCGAGCAGGCACTCTTTATTGTAAAGCCCGCCCATTACGAAACCCCGGTCAGATTACATGATAACGTTGAGATCACGGGTAATAACAGTTTCCGACTTCTAGGTAGAAACAGTGATCTTATTAAAATTGCAGGTAAGCGCGCATCTTTGGGATACTTAAACGCTAAACTTCTTGAGATTGATGAGGTGGATGACGCTGTTTTCTACATTCCGGACTCTTCGACAAACCGCACAGTACGCTGTTGTGCATTCGTGGTGGCAAAAGCGTTGAGCCGGGAAAAACTGATATGTGAGCTTAAAGAGCGCATTGATCCGGCATTTATACCCAGAAATATCCTCTTTGTATCAAGACTGCCAAGAAATGCGACTGGGAAAATCAGTAGAGAGAACCTGACAGACCTATACAACAACTTATGTTAATCGACTCCTTCACCATACCAGCAACCCACCCTTCACTGGCCGGTCATTTTCCGGGAAACCCGATCATACCCGGTGTCGTCATCCTCGATCATCTGCTTTCCATATTAAACAGCAAAGGAGTTGAAGTAACATCATTCACCCATGCAAAATTCGTCAAGAGCGCAAAAGGAGGGCAGAAAATTGATCTGGAAGTTGAGCACTGTAGCGATATCACAAACTTCAAATTACGCCATGCAGGTGAATTGATTGCATATGGCGAGATAACAATTACCTGAATCCGCGAATCCAGGGCGGATACAGGTAACTTCTCAATAACCCAGTGCAGATGGATAACGTTCAGGTGGGTGCAGCGACACCTTTTTAGGAATTAAAGACAAAGTAGATCGAAATGAGCCGACAATGGAAAGAACAGTCGGAGCGAGGCAGCTCCTTCCTGATGCATCTGATCGCTCGAATTAGCCTGCGGCTTGGACGAAATGCAGGTCGACTGCTGCTCTACCCGATAACCGGCTATTTTCTCTTCTTTTCCCATAAAGCGAGGGAGGCGTCCAGGCTATATCTTAAAAGGGTGCTTTTACACCCCGTAGGTTTTAAAGATATATTCACCCATTACCACACATTTGCATCTACCATACTCGACCGTATTTTCTTTCTGAGTAACAGAGTTGATGATTTCAATATCAATATTACAAATGATCAAATTCTTGAGCAGATAAGATTACAGGGAAAGGGTTGCATACTGATGGGGTCACACCTGGGAAGCTTCGAGGTGTTGAGATATCTGGCAACCAAAAAAGAGGATGTAAAAATAAAGGTCCTCATGTATGTCGATAATGCGGAGAAGATAAATAAAGTACTGGATGCCATAAACCCTGATATATCGAATCTCATTATCCCCTTGGGACATCCAGACAGTCTGCTTGAAGTGAAAGAGACAACTGACGCCGGTGGTATTGTTGCGATATTGGCTGATCGCGTCTTCTCTGATGAAAAATATACCGAATGCAACTTTCTTGGTGATCAATGCAAATTTCCCAGTGGGCCTATGTTGCTGGCGGGAATATTGAGTGTTCCTGTGGTGCTCTTTTATGGTTTATATGAGAGGGAGCGTAGTTACCGCATTCACTTTGAGTTATTGGCTGACAGTATAAAGTTCGACAGGGAGAGCAGAAGCGAACAGATCTCTCATTGGATGCAGAAGTATGTCGACAGGCTTGACCATTACTGCAGACTCTATCCATACAACTGGTTTAACTTTTATGATTTCTGGAATGAAAAATAGAGTCATCATTAGTATCTTTCTATGGCTGCCACTCTGCTCAACTGCTTTGGCTGCAGAGGAGAGCCATGAGGAGGTCAGGTCAATACTGAAGTCAATCACTCTTCAACCAGGAGAGGTAAAATCGTTTACAGAGATTAAGTTGCTCAGTTTTCTCGATATTCCCATTACCGCCAAGGGAATATTAAAGCTCAATAATGATGGCTCATTGACAAAATATATTGAAGATATCAATGAAACGCTGACGATCAGTGAGCATGATCTACGTAAAACCATAAATAATGAAGAGTCGGTTTTTGTCTACAGTGAGCACAACA
>JBEVXT010000293.1:0-5989 GCA_040505955.1 Sedimenticola sp.
TAGCAACAGGTTTCTCAATGCCCGGTTCTCTGTTAATCTGATGACTACAAGAAATATCATTCTCTAGTGAGATGCTGAGCTCCTTACATTTCTGCTAAGTGATATATTCCAAAGCCAAACTGAAACAGGAGATTTGGTGGCTTATGTCAGCGGGCGTGCCGTTGGGTTATGTCAGAAAACGTGCCAGCAATATAATCGGCTGTTAAGTCCTAAGGCAACAATCCTTCACCATTTAGCTTGACAATGTAACTCATGGGGTTACAATCTGGATTATGATAACCAGTTTCATATATAAAGGTTTAGAGAAATTTTATAGGAAAGGTACTACATCTGGTATCCAAGCTAACCATAGCAAACGATTGAGACTAATTCTTTCGAACCTTGACCAAGCGGAAAGCCCAAATGACATGGATTTACCAGGTCTACGATTGCATGAACTAAAGGGTGGTCGGAAAGGTATATGGTCAGTCACTGTTAGTGGTAATTGGAGAGTCACATTCCGATTTGTAGGCCGTGATTCTGAAATAGTTAATTATGAGGATTATCACTAATGAACATGCATAATCCGGCTCATCCTGGGGAGATTCTCAAAGAGTTAGTAATAGAACCATTGGGTATTACCATTACTAATGTCTCTGAGCACCTAAATATTAGCCGAAAAACATTATCAAAAGTTTTGAATGGCAGAGGTTCTATTACCCCTGAAATGGCTTTGCGTTTGGAGTTGGCGTTTAAAAATCCATCAGCTGATCATTGGCTCAGGCTTCAAAATGCTTATGATCTAAGGAATAGAAACGTGCAGCTCAAGATATTCATAAGTTATTCGACTCATGATCTTCCCCAGGTTGAATTGCTTCAGCAGCAATTGGGAGGCACACCTATTGAAGTGTTTGTAGCTGAGCATTCTGTGCAACCAAGTGAAGATCTTGGTCAAGTTATTTCAAACGCAATTAGCACATGCGATCTGTTTGTTGTTCTTTGGAGCAATAACGCTCAATATTCTGACTGGGTATCTCAAGAGATAGGCAAAGCCTGTACACTCAATAAAACTATCTTGCCTCTCGTTCTCAATGAAGGTATTTCCCTACCGGGCTTCATAAATAATCTAAAGTATCTCCCTGTTTATAAGGCTCCTGAAGAAGCCCTGAATAAAGCTCGTGAGGTAATAATCAATCAATACAACAAAAAGCTTTCGCTCTTAAAGCAGGCCGAAGGTAAAAAACAAAGTGACAAGGAAGCCCTGTTTTTAATGGGTGCAGGCGCCTTCTTGTTGTGGGCATTCAGCAAATGAAATGTTCTAACAATAACATCAACTTCGCGCCTGCGGCGCCGGACGCTCCTACGTCGCGCAGGTTATGTTGGCGTTATGAATAGAATAGTAGGAACTATGAAACAAGAATTAATTAAAAGGCTTTATGACAGCGAAGATGGATTCGTCGAACGAAAGCCTGAAAATTGCAAAGACCGTGAGCTAAGGAAGGAGCTTGTTGCGTTTGCCAATTCCGTACCGGAAGAATTCTACGCCGTGATTTTCTTAGGCGTATCAGATACTGGTGAGCCTGTGGGTGTAGTAAATCCTGATGAGCGGCAAAAGAGAATTAGAAGGGTCGCTGAAAGTGACTGTTACCCACCGGTCAAAATACAGATGCATGTATTAGAAGAAAAAGAAAAATTGTTTTTAGCAATCGTTGTAGGGCATAGTTTAAAGAAACCCCACTTTGCAGGCTAAGGAGTGGCGCAAAAATAACTTCCTGAGGTTAGGCACAATCTCATTGAAGATGGAAATCAACGGCCTCAGATAGAGCAGGTACAATTCTGCGCATTGTTTCGGAAAAATGCTACTTTTTAAGCACTCCCCGTGAACTTGGCACGGAAAAATTATAATGATAGAATTACGATATATACCAATGCATAATCGTAATTCAATCATTATGCGAACTCAGACATATGACACTCATAAGCTGCGGGCTCTGCTGAACAACGAAAGATCGCCACAATAGCCGAACTCAAAGACGCGTTAGGGGCAAAGAACGACATCATGGTCTCTCGCAAGCTGAACGAGTTGATGTATTACAGCAGCTATTTACATCGCGGTAGCTACTACACACTTGAAAAAATCGCTAATTTCGATAATCGCGGTTTTGCGGTCTATGGTGAACCACATGTTTCAACGGCTAAGTTTTTAAAGATTAAAATTACACCTTGAAAGGGCTGGCGTAAAGTCCCAACTGGTTCGGAAGAAGTACGAGAAGGGTGAAAAGATCTCAGATGCTCAAATGCAAGAATTCGATCTTCACCCAAACAAGATCCTTCCGCCGTGGGCTTATACTCTGCATCCCATCGATGAGTAAGCTCGGGAAGTTATTTTTTTCGCCGCTACTAAGCATACATAAGAGTTGGC
Organism: Sedimenticola sp.; assembly: GCA_040505955.1. Classification (GTDB taxonomy): domain Bacteria; phylum Pseudomonadota; class Gammaproteobacteria; order Chromatiales; family Chromatiaceae; genus Vondammii. The sequence goes on from JBEVXT010000293.1 coordinate 2,402, forward strand.
TCGGAGTGTAAAAATACGGAATACCAGGACACCCATCACTAAAGAATAATACCAAGAGAATACCAGGACACCCATCACTAAAACAACGGTAACCAGCAGCAGGGTAAGCAGATGAATTCTGCTGTTCATAGCTTACTTGTAAGGTACAGAGGACAAAAACGGAATAAATTTGGGAGACGGAGTGGCGATTATTGAAATCGAAACAAGCGGACTCATACCAGAGGTATAGATGAGGAGATCTGTTTAGAAAAGGATGTAAAACTAAGTGCTATAGAGCACCCTCGATTCCCCCATTCCTTTGAAGAATCGTTGCCCGAGCTGTTTAGCGGTTGCCCTTATTTTATCCACCGCTCCCAGCACTACAGGATGGGGTCGGCCTTTGTGACCACGAAGGTGGTTAACAAAGGCATCAGGCTCCAGTCCCATGCGTTGTAAAATGGGTGGTATGCCTGAGGGAATGGCACCCCGCTTACCCTCTCTGATCGCTCTACCTGCCCAATCGACCAGCTCCAGATAGTCGAGGGAGGTGAAACCAATGGCATTGAGGTGTTTGTCATCACCCTGCTTCACCAGAGGCATCAGTATGGGCCTGTTTTCAGATGTAGCGGGTTGATTAAGTGCTTCCCGTATACGCTGCTGGATAGAGGTGTAGTCACTCTCTTCAGGGGTAGCTGCCATATTTGCCCGGATGGGGTTGAGGTCAACATACCCCATACAGGTGAGAAGGGCAGCTTCATCCAGTAGGGCCTGGCTTTTGAAGCGCCCTTCCCAGAATCTGCCGGTACAGTTATCCTCTTTATTGGCTCTACGGGCCAGATGCTCATTCAAGCAGCGCATAAACCAGGAGATGTCGCAGAGACGTTCACGCCACTCGGAGAATATCTGGTGGACTGTATCAATCTCAGCCTGTGTGGTAGTCTCACTAAGAGTGTAACGACTGACCAATACGGGTAGTGAGAAGAGCTGTTGCCACCGCTCCATCAACTCAGCTTCTGACCAATTATCAACAGCTTGCCGATCAATACGTAAAATTACATGATAATGGTTTGACAAAATACTGTAGGCGCTGATATCTATAGCAAACAGGGAGGATAGCTCTGTTAGGCGGTCAGCCACCCACTGCTTACGGTGCTCGAAATTCTTTCCGGTTAGCGAGTCTTCACCACAGAGGAAGGCGCGACGTACACAACGGCTTATGCAGTGGTAGTAGGGTGTGCTGTCGAGGCTGATGAGGGCTTTTATTGGCTTTGGCATGTCGCTCCTTGACTTACTTGGGTTCTTTGTATGTTCTTATTACATTAACATATATGGGTATATGTCAAATGATGGATGTCCTGGTCTTTCGTTTTTCCTAAGTGATATATTCGAAAAATAAACTGAAACAGGAAATTTGGCGGCTTATGTCAGCGGGCGTGCCGTCGGGTTATGTCAGAAAACGTGCCAGCACTATAATCGGATGTTATGTTTATAGTGAGGTTTTTCTAAAATTCATAATGAATACAACATTACAACAATGAAAGGTGCAATTGAATGGCAAAAACATTTGAATTATTAAATGCTATAGGTGAGGCCTTAAATAAAGAGCCAAGAGCATATGTATATTCAAATCGAACGCCTTTTGGTGCAATGTTAGTTAAGTGGGATGGAGGCAAGAGGGTATTAGTACAGGCATGGGACTCCGACGCACCTATCGGTCGCAAACGTATACATGAAAATGTTATAAAAAAACATACCTTTAAAGGACATGAGGTAAATGCCTGGGTATTTATTGTAAACAATTTAAGACAGAATTCTTATAGATTAATTGATGAATTAAGGGTCACTTTATTAGAAGTTTCGCCGCCAGTGCCACCAGCTGTTTTACATGGAACTCAAAATATTCCTGAAGGCATGCAATCTGTCATAATTAAAGCTATCGAAAATAAAGATCTTTCTTTTACATATGATTTTAATGGATTAGTTGAGGTAATTGAAAAGCAAGGGAAGAGCAATGTCCATGTTGTTGCAAGAAAAACTCCAAAACGCACTGCGTTCATTTCGTATTCATGGGATTCTGAAGGGCACCGTCATTGGGTATTAAAATTGGCAGCTGATCTTATTAGAAATGGAATCAATGTAATAATTGATGAGTGGGATCTCGCTGATTATGGCAATGACTTGCATTATTTCATGGAAGAAGGAATTAGAGAGTCTGATTTTGTGCTTATTGTTTGTACTCAAAATTACGCAAACAAAGCAAATAAACGTAAGGGAGGCGTAGGTGTTGAGAGTTCAATTATCACCGGTGAATACTATAATGATACGCAGTCACAAAAATATATACCAATAATATGTGATGAGAATGTTGCCCTCATTGATTGTTTGCCTTCCTATCTAAAAGGAAAGCTAGCTATAACGTTCATAGGCGATAGTACTTATGACGAAGCTTTTGAGTCATTATTAAGGCGAATTGCTGATAAACCAAGGTTCAAAAAACCAAAGCTTGGAGAATTTCCTGAGCTTTCATCAGATGAAATATAAAAATAAACATAACAAAACAAATCAACATGACCCATTTTTCGTTCGCGATGCTCACCAAAAATGGTCAGGTTATTGGTGACGTTATGTGTAGAAAGGAAAAATAATGAAAAGATTTCTGTATGCGGCATGTCTGGCATTCTTACTATCAAGTACTGCCTGTGCACTAAATGTCAGCACTGTAACAGTAGATGTTTTAGCCAAGACCACCTCAAGCTGGAACGGTGAAACATTACCAGCTTATTTACAAGGTCAACCAGAGGTAACAATTCTAAGGATTGTAATTCCTCCAAAGATGCAACTACCGTTACATCAACATCCAATAATAAATGCAGGTGTTTTGTTGAAGGGAGAGTTAACTGTAATAACCAAAGACAAGAAAACTCTCCATCTCAAAGCTGGAGACTCAATTGTCGAAGTAGTTAACACTTTGCACTATGGTATAAATGAAGGGAGTGATCCAGCAGAAATAATAGTATTTTATGCAGGAATTCAGGATAAACCGATAACTATCAAAGAATGAAGCTCGACACATAACCATGGGTTCAAGAGGGACCGGCAAGCACGCGCTGCCTGTTGAGAAAGTTAAAGTTGTTTGTGCTCCTAGCAGGTTGGTAGCCAAGGGCAGGCCGGCCCCTTAACCCAGACGTTAGCATAAAATAATTTCAAGTTTTTTGTAATTATGTGAGGTAGATGCGGCTTTATGAGGATTTTCCTTGTAGGAGTAAGTTGTGTTGGTAAAACAGCTATTGGTGCAGAGTTGTCAAATTTACTGGATTATCGTTTTTTTGATTTTGATGAAGAGGTAGAAAGATTCTTTGGAATGCCAATTGAGCATTTACAGGAAAGATTTGAGCATATGGAATTATTTCGTCAGGAAGCATCTAAAGCTTTGCTGCATGTTCTCACCCGCAAAGAAAGCAAAAATTCTGTAATAGCGTTACCACCAAGCGGGCTGATGAATTCTTATTGGAAAGTAGGTGAGCTTAAACTGATTTCTAGTAAATTTCTGCATAACATACGTGTTTTTGACGTGATGTACTCCCTATTGAAATATACAGAGCCCTCAAT
>JBEVXT010000294.1:0-1794 GCA_040505955.1 Sedimenticola sp.
GAGATGAGCTCCTATTGGAGAGCAGAAGCGGTTCACTACCTGGAAAATAACCCTACCCAGACCCTACACAACATTATACGAAAGATGGGTGAATTTACAGCATATAAAGAGGTTGCTAATAATCGGGCACTTAGTGAAGGAGAATATTTCTCAAATATTCTTTCAATATTGCCCCGCCCCTTTGGTATGCTGTTGATGTTTGGGTTGCCTGGATTGCTTTTGATCACCTTGCGCACACCTAAAGGTTGGTTGCTGTTGACAACGCTATTAGCAATAGGCGCTACATTTGTCTTGTTTTTCGCAATTTCACGCTTACGCTTTCCTATAGTCCCCCTGCTTGCGGTAGGTTCTGGTTTAACCCTCAGTACGCTGTACTACTGGAATGAGACTAGACCTCGTGATCAGGTGATTGTTATAGCTGGCATTATGCTACTTGGGGGGCTCTCTTTTTGGAATAGTGCTAAATTACAAGAGCCTGCAGCAGATAAATTTCTGCTCGGTTTGGGCTGGGGCTATCTGAAGATGGGGGATCTTCATTCGGCACAGGCGCTATCGAAGACATTGCTTAGGCAGGAACCGGGAAACCATAGGGTGTATGAATTGGCGGGGTTTCTATCATTGCAGCAGAGAAAGCCGGTGGAGGCCGCTGGTTACTATGAGAATGCCTTGAGTATTGAACCAGATAACCATGTTCATCTATTTAACTATGCGATTGTTCTTGAGCAGTTAGGACGGTTGGATCTGGCGCTTGATGCTATTAATCGCGCTGTACAACTCAGTACATTGCCTAGCTATCTCTATCGGAAGGCGCTTATTCTTGAATCTCTTGGTCGTAGTGGTGAGTCTTACACCCTTCTGAAAAAATTGACGAGCCCTGAGACTGCCGGTGACAGTGTGGAATGGCGAACTGTTTCCGAGTTGGCCGCTGCAAAGATGATGGACTCTGTGGTGCACCAATAATGAAGATGTCTGGTGAGTTCATCAGGTTTGGAATTGTCGGGGTAGTTAATACCGCTATTGATTTTGGGCTGTTTATCTTGCTGTTCTGGGGGCTGGGCCTGGAACCGCTGGTGGCAAATGCCCTTGCCTATCTCCTGGCTGTAACCAATAGCTTTTTTTTAAATCACTCCTGGACATTCCGCATTGATAATAGTGCTATTTCCCTGATTTCTTATGGTCGTTTTGTAGTGTTCAACTCTTTTGGCTTGTTTCTAGCTACCCTGGCGATACTGTTTCTCAGCGACTTTATTCGGGCCGAACTAGCCAAGCTTTTGGCGGTTGGGCTTACCCTCGTTTGGAACTTTTCAACATCGAAACTGTTTGTATTCAATCAGAGATAATATGATGTCAAAAAAAATATCATTGCTCGTTCCAATGTACAATGAGGAGGAGGCTCTTGGTTGTTTTTTTGATGCCGTTATTCCTGTTCTTGAAAAGATGCCAATTGCTTGGGAGATTATCTGTGTCAATGATGGCAGCACGGATCGGACATTAGAGCAACTCGGGGGATGGTATGAACAGGAACCACGTGTAAAGGTTATTAATCTCTCCAGAAACTTTGGTAAAGAGCGTGCCCTGACCGCTGCGCTCGATTTTGCCACGGGAGATGCCGTGATTCCAATGGATGCTGACCTGCAGGACCCGCCTGAGTTGATTCCAGAAATGGTAGGGCACTGGAATCAAGGGTTTGATATAGTCAATGCGGTTCGTACTAGTCGCAAGACGGACTCTCCGGCCAAACGCGTCACTGCGCATCTTTTTTACCGCATAATTAACTTGGTCTCAGATGTCGAA
>JBEVXT010000294.1:1804-2594 GCA_040505955.1 Sedimenticola sp.
TTGCGTTCGATGAGGGAGACGCACCGCTTTATGAAAGGGCTATTTTCGTGGGTCGGTTTCCCAACAACTTCGGTCTATTATGAAAGAAAAGGCCGTATCGCTGGGTCAACCAAATGGAACTATTGGCGGCTCTGGAATTTTGCCATAGAGGGCTTCACTTCATTCAGTGCTGTGCCGTTAAAAATTGCTTCCTATCTTGGTGTGTTTACGGCGCTGCTTGGTTTCATCTATGCAATCTACCTGGTTGTGCGCACCCTGATTTTTGGTGATCCTGTAAAAGGCTACCCGTCACTAATGACGGCTGTTTTGTTTTTTGGCGGTGTTCAGCTTCTATTTATTGGTGTGATCGGTGAGTATATGGCACGAATACATGATGAGGTAAAGGCCCGCCCTATTTATGTGATTGAATCTGCACAGGGGATAAATTTGGAAGTCGGAGACTCAGAGTAGTGATATACAGATTACATCTCGTGGTGAGTTTTTCAGGGAAATGTGTGTATCAGGAATAGATAATGGTGATTGGCATGCTGAGAGGAATCGTTATCCCATGCAATAGGGTGCTGATTTCTGAACAGACCATATGATACTGTTCTGCTTCAGTTGAAATGAGACTTTCTTAACATCAAAATAACTACATTTACAGTGGGTGAGCGTATTGCAAATGCCATATCTGTAATGTGGTTTATTAGGAGAAAGTCATGAAGTCAGTAAAACATGTTACAGAGTCATTAAATTCTAAACCTGCCGTGCGCCGGAGGTGGGGCGCTGCCGATAAGGCGGTGGTCGTTCG
>JBEVXT010000295.1:0-2870 GCA_040505955.1 Sedimenticola sp.
GTTGTAACATTTGTGCCCGAGTGCCATGTTCGATGGAGACAACCAATGTGATCGATTTCGAAACATTTACGTCGCAACATCACTCAGATAACCTTCCGCCAACACGATTTATGAACTCGTGTAACTGTAGTAGTACGAGAAATGGATTTGAACGACTACTGCATGTTCCCTATTTATTAAACGTTCATCCATATGCATTGCTTTTGTTTCTACCTTCTGAATATAAGCACTTGACTGTCAGATATACATGAATAGTTAAAAAGTTCACCCCATTCTAGGACGACCGACGTCAATTTTCAACACACTATTCTCACACGGCACTTTCATGTTAGATAGCAGGGAACAAGATATGTACATGGCGTGAATGCAGTTATTTCGCGTAAGAATGGATACAGACGAAGGAGTCGGTCCAGATTTGAAAAACGATCCTTGTACACACACTTTTGTAAGACTAGTGATTTTCGCGAAGCATAAATTTGACGCTGCGCCGGGTGACGTTGCTATGGCGATGGTCTCGCGCAACCGGTTCTGTGTATCCCAGCATCAGTTAGTAATTATATGTATCAGTATTGTGTCTACTTCTGTGTGAAATTTCAGCCCCAACAAGTGAAAGATTAGGCGTCCACAACAATATTCAAGGAACTTTTTGACTACCCCTGCTTTATAGTTTCTTATTACTGTAGCTACTGAAGATGCTATGGTAACCGAAGATGATGACTTCGAAGACACAACAGAAAAGAAGAAAAAACAAGGTTTGTATTGTTGATGGAAAAGCAATAAAATCTGGTGTGTGTTTGTTGTCCAGTTTTCGGCAGATGTTTTTGCATTTTGCAAACCGATTTGCTATAAAAAACATGACTGGTTCTCAGATACTGCTGTGTCGGCAAAAATAATGGTCGTCAACGCGTTTTATAGATATAAATCGTTGTAGGAGTATAACGTATCATATTTTTTGTGTAAATAATGTTGGTTATTCCAGCAGCCTTGGAATACCTCGGGTTATTTTGAGGAAAATCCATTTTGTTTCCGGGTTGTTGTTGACAGTGAGTCGGTTGCGTATTACGTCAACAGAATCAGTGGGCTAGTGCGTCATTAGTTTTTCCATGCTTCGTGAACACATCTTCTGCCATTACCTCGAGTGAGGCCGCACAAAAAAAAATTCTCCACACACAATTTCTGCTTGAGTTAAAACTATTCGAGGAATAAGAACAGCTTTGTCGTCTCCTCGGCTTTGGCATCTGTGACACATTGTTTGGTGTTTGTGGAAAAGCTTGCTGTGCACATAGAATACTCGTAGTCCAACTATGCTAAAAAATGAAAAATATGATATTCATTGTAAATATTTTGAAAATTTAATTGTTGATCTCCAAATAATTGCATAACTATCTCTAATTCTAACTCTTTGAATACAGCAAACAGAATTCGTTGGGACCCAGAGGAGGTGAAGGAGGTTCGATTGTACTTCGAAAAATACTTCCATTCTGATTCTTCAAAGACCTGCCCCTCTAGGAAGGATTGTCTTCACGCAAAGAATGTTTCCAAAGAAAATGGGGGAACGATCTGGAAGAGAGAATGGGAGACAATAAAAAAGAAAGTCAACAATATGTTGAAGAAATAGACGGCATATGAAAACGTGACTACTCTTAGCGTGACCAACATGATTACTGTTATGACAGTAAACGAACCACTATTTATATGAACGCCAAACGGAATAATTGTGTAGCGTCTGGGCACCACTTTGGACTTACCATCAGCTAATGACCATGGCGACAATTTCAACTGGGACCTATTCTAAAACTGTCGAAGCAGCTCACAGTTTTCTATTTGCACTTATGGCCGTTATCGAGCGACCATAGTGAAACATATACTCATTGTTTCAAGACAGCGAACTTGTTTCAAAGTCTGACATTGCCATTATTTACGTACATTGACTGAGATCTGAATATTGTAAGTTGTTAATCATAATTTTATGGTTTAGTGTGGTCCTAAATATCATATTTTTTTATTTTTTTTTATGTCGTACACAATTGCAGGGTGAGGCGCAAAGTTTGAAATTTCAAATCCGCCGATTTTGCCTTTTTTCTTATTTCTCCGCAAAGATATCAATTTCAAATCCGCAGATTTTGCTTTTTTTCTTGTTTCTCCGCTAAAGGTATATATTGCGACCCTTTGGGGCCGCATTATGTGCATTTTTGCGGAGAAATAACCAAATGAAACGTCGTAGATATTGGAATGTTTTCAAAATCAGCAGATTCTAAAGCTGATCCGTAGATCCGCAGGTGGGCCCAAAATCCGTAGAAAACGGTGAAATCCGTAAGAGAATATTGAGTACTTGAAGCATGTATTGCAATGATCATGGCTGTACTGTGTACTGTACGACGTTGCAAAGATACCCGTTTTAAACCCATTTTAACAGCTATAATAGTATTACAATGATCATGGCTGTACTATAATGTATGACGTTGAAAGGATACTCGTTTCAAACCCATTTTTACCAGCTATATACAGTATGAGTATCTATTGTTGAGTAGTGTTGGGTCATGTACTTGCAATTACTATGCATAATTTTAATTCACTCTGTAATCGTGACGATTTTGAGAGTAACTGCCTTGTACTAAAATGATGTTTCATGACAGTGAAATTCGATGATGGCTACATGCTTTGTAAAAACGAAATTTATTTGAGCTATATAGGCATACTTTCAATAGTTTGCAATTGACGCAGATCCAGAGGAGCTGTCCCGTCCGGACCAGCTATCTAATTGATGAGCCATCTAGTGTGGAATTTACCATGGTATGCGCTATATCATTTTATAAATACGAGAGGTGATTCATGAATTTTGAAACACTCTTTGACAGTTAATACTAATG
>JBEVXT010000296.1:0-1277 GCA_040505955.1 Sedimenticola sp.
GTGTGTATTTGCTGATAGCTGCGGGAGTGACCTCTTGCGGCCAATTCTTTTTTAAGCATGTGAATAGTAAAGGTCACACCACTTCGAACAACAACAAAAAAACCGAGCTCCTGATCACACGCCAATTTGCGTAAAACATCTTCCAATAGCTCTTCACTTGCCCCTGGGTAACACTCTTTTTCTGAATCATTAAAAATGAGGCGTGCTGGTTTAATCAAAACTGTGAACTTTTTGTTTCGATGAACAAAAGAGCGGCGCTGTGCCGGAAGATATGCCCCTTCCCGAAGCGAGTTCTGCTGGCGATACGAGATGTGATATTTTGGTACTGCATCCCAAAGCTCGATCGTGTTGGATAATCTTTCACTTTCATCATCTGTATTAACAACAAAGTTCTGGAAGAGTGATAGTTGTGTATTATGGAAAGCTTCCTCCCTCGGCTTTTTCGTCGAAGGTGCTTTTTGTGTCTGTCTACTCTTGACCATCAGCCTGCCCACTGCTTGGGCGACCAGTCGGCCATTTCCAACTGAGCCGACCCAATGCCCAGCTCCTGGCGCACATAAGCAGCAGCTCTAGCCAGATCCGACCAGGTACGGACTTGGTTACCCTTGGCCTTTCCTAAAGTAAGAAATCCGCCCTTTCCCGTCTGTAACTGTAAAATCCACTTTCCGGATTTATTGCTTAAGGTGGCAGCGGAAATACCCCCGGAAGCCACCACAACGCGAGCCTGTTCAGTATCAATGAGGGGGGGTTGTGAGTCGGTTATGGTGCCCATAGTGTCGCGCTAAGTTAGTCAATATGTCTGTCGATATTAATCAATACATCCGGTATTATCAACACCTTCCACAACTGCCAATAGTTTAACCAACCGATCAATAGTAAACTTTCGGTAGCGGCCTTGTAGCACATCGTTAAATACCGGCTGTTTTATTCCGATTGCTTTTGCCGCTTCCTCCTGGGTCATTCCTGCATCCTCAAACCATTCGCGAATCGCCCCAAGCAAGATCAGCCTCTTTTTTTCATTTTCTGCATCGGGAACATTCAAGTCAGTGAATATATCTCCGTTAGCAGGGGTTACGTGATTTGTAGGCATTAGTCCTCTCTTGCTCCAGCTTTCGAAGCCTGCTTCTAGCCATATCAATATCTATTTATAATGCTACAGATTTACGGTCCCTTTTGAAATGGACCACCCCAGGGCATGAAGGTAAGGTAATCCCCCCGAGAAATAGTGGCGTTTATAAGTAGAATTTTCCAATATAGAGGTTCAAGGAGAATCTACA
>JBEVXT010000297.1:0-19111 GCA_040505955.1 Sedimenticola sp.
TGTGCCCCTTCTACCAGTGCATTACCCTTTTCCAGCATGGAGCGAAGCCGCTCCCGCAGCGGCATGATGATTTTGCGGGAGCTGTTTTTCGGCAGTTTTTGTAGTGCCTGGTTAAGCTCCTGATGAGAGATGTCGTTGCTGCGATCCTGCAGGTTGTGATCAACCAGAACGTGCAGCAGGGTCGGTGGCAGAAAGCGCCCGGCCTGTAGTGGGCGCGGCGCCGGGCACTCGGCAACAAAGAGTAACTCCAGCAGCAGCGTACCGGCGGTGATGTCGGGGTGGCGGATGGCGACGGCACAGCTGTTTCCCATCTCATTGTTGATTGTCATCTCCATACACCCTCGTACCATCGGGTGCTCCCAGGTGAGGTACTGACGGTCTTCGTGCCTGAGGGCGATGGTGCGGCTATAGGTGACGGTGACTCCCTCGGCAGGAAGTCCGGGGAAGTGTTCAGCCTGCATTCTGGCGCTCGGTTTCAATATCCAGCTGCCGCTGGAGTGATGCTCCATCTCAACACCGTAGCTGTCACAGATAGTACCCATATACGCTTCCAGCGCCGGATCGGCATCTTCCAGGGCAAGGGCTTTATGCAGTTTTTCAGCTTCATGGGGGCGACATGAGTTGATCTCCAGCAGGTGGTCGTGGCCATGCTTTAGTCTGTTTGAGAGATCGCTGTGCAGATCCCGGGTGCTTTCAATCAACAGTTCAAGGGCGGCCGCCTCCCTTACACTCTCCTCCAGTGCCTGGTTCAATGCCGGGCCCAGCAGGTGGATTATTTGTGATCCAACAGGGCAGGTGTGACAAAAGGCGTTGAGTCCCTCGTGATACCAGCGCAGCATCACCTCCTGGGCGCTCTGTTGGAAATAGGGTACATGGATTCTGACCCTCTCCCTCTGGCCGATACGGTCAAGCCGGCCGATGCGCTGCTCCAGCAGGTCGGGGTTTGTCGGCAGATCAAACAGCACCAGGTGATGGGCAAACTGGAAGTTGCGTCCCTCACTGCCGATCTCCGAGCAGACCATCAACCGGCAACCCTGCTCCTGGTCGGCAAACCAGGCGGCGGCCCGGTCTCGCTCAACAATGCTCATCTTCTCGTGGAACAGGCCAGCATGTACCCCCCACCGAATCCGCATCGCCTCTTCGATACCCAGGGCGCTCTCCCGGTGGGCGCATATCAGCAGTATTTTCTCGTCGCCCAACTCCTTCAGGAGCTGGTTCAGCCACTCCAACCGGGTATCACTACGCCACCAGGGTTGATCGGATAGGCTGGGGCGGAGACGATCCGGGTAAAGTAGCTGCAGTGGATCGGCGCCCTCTACCTCTGACAGGTCAAGGTAGATCCCGGGCAGGGGAAGTGGGTGTTTATGCAGCTCACGTTCGGTAAAGCCGTCGATACGGTCGCGGCTGTTTCTGAACAATACGCGGCCGGTGCCGTGGCGATCGAGCAGTAGCTGAATCAGCTTCTCTTTGGCCTCATGTTGTTGTGAAGGCGGTTCATCATCGCTGTTGATGCGTGCAACTAGCAGTGCAGCATCGGGATCATCTATATTTTCAAGCAGTCTCCCGGATACCTTCTCCGATATACCTTTTCCTCCTAGCAGTTGTGTTACCGCCTCTGCCACTGGTTGGTAGCGCGACTCCTCCTCCAAAAAGGTGTCAAGGTGGTAAAAACGGTCGGGATCGAGAAGTCTTAGTCGTGCAAAGTGGCCCGCCCGGCCCAGCTGTTCAGGGGTGGCGGTGAGCAGGAGTACGCCGGGGATCCTGTTTGCCAGAGACTCTATCGCCCGATAAGCAGGGCCGGCAGTCTCCTCACTCCACTCCAGGTGATGAGCTTCATCAACAATCAGAATATCCCAACCCGCTTCACAGGCTTGGCGCTGCCGCAACAGATTATCGGTTACCAGCCCCAGGCCGCAGAGCACCAGCTGCTCTGCAAGGAAGGGGTTGTCCCCCTGGCTGGAAGACTCGATGGCCAGACAACGCTCCTCATCGAACAAGCTGAAGTGTAGATTGAAACGACGCATCAGCTCGACCAGCCACTGATGGAGAAGGGGGTCGGGGACAATTATTAGTGCCCGCATCGCCCTCCCCGTAAGCAGTTGACGGTGAAGAATCAGACACGCCTCGATGGTTTTACCCAATCCCACCTCATCGGCCAGCAGTACCCTGGGAGCGAGCCGCCGCCCCACTTCATGGGCTATGTAGAGCTGGTGCGGCAACAGTTCAGTCCGGACGCCACCCAGTCCGATCAACTCTGAATGTTCAATGCGTCTGCGCTGTACCAGGGTCTGGTAGCGCAGTTCAAACCAGGCGTTATCGTCTATCTGTCCGGTAAACAGCCGCTCCCAGGGACGGCTGAACTGGGTGAAGTGGCTCAGGTCGCCTTCAGGAAGTGCTCTCACATCACCTTCCGGGGTCTCTCCCAGGTAGATTAAAAGCCCCTCATCCTCGATCGTATCGGTTACCAGCAGTTGCCACCCCTCTCCGCTCTCTACATGGTCTCCAGGAAGAAAGTGAACTCGGGTCAGCGGGGCGTTGTCGTAGGCATAGGTACGCACCTCACCGCTGATGGGAAACTGCAGTGTAAGAGTGCGGCCTTGATGTTCGGTCAGTGTACCTAGACCAAGGTTGGGCTCGGTATCGCTTATCCATCGCTGGCCGGGGGTAAACTGTGGTGCGGTCATATTTCCGGGGTACCTGGAGAGTGGTGGTGAAAGAAAAGTATGCTCTCTCACTGGAGAGGGCATCTAATCCTGATTTTGGAATTATCTATTGTATGCGCTCTGCAGGTAGGGGCGACAGGATCGGGTGGAATCACTATCCTGTATTCCCATGCAAAACATATGGGAACTATGCAAAAAATTATGGGGTCAATTATAGTAGCAGGTGCTATTATTCCCCTACTTTAAGTGGCGGTGGTGCTTAGTTTCACTGGGCCAAGCCGAAAATATACTAACTGGAGGTATTTAATATGAAAGCCATAACTATAATTGCTGGTGTCGCTCTTCTCTCGTTGGGTCTTGCAGGCAATGCCGCTGCAGGCGGCGCTGAACTCTATGTCGCAAAGGGTTGTGCCGCTTGTCACGGTGCTGATGCCAACACCCCCATTATGCCGGTCTACCCCAAGCTGGCGGGCCAAAGCGCTGCATACGCTCTGAATCAGATCAATGATATCAAGAGCGGTGCTCGCGCCAATGGTCAGTCTATCGCCATGAAGGGTCTGGTTGCCACCGTTCCCGATGCAGAGCTGAAAGAGATTGCTGACTGGCTCGCCACTCAGTAACTGCTGCTCTCCTGAACCTGTTTACAGGTTCAGGGCGAAGCTGAGAAGTAAGCGCCGGTGTTTCTTGTGAGCACCGGCGTTTTTTATCTGCAGCTGAAAAATTGTGTGATATCACCTGCTTTAGTGGGATATCATGGATCCCGCTGGCATCTTTTGGTCTCTTATCTCCCGCTCAGACCAAGTATGATCATTATCAATTGTTCGGCTTCCGTTTTTCATTAACATAATCCCCATTTTATTAAGGCGTAACTGTAGTGCGATCCAGACTCATTCTTTGGTTGCTTGCTGGCTTGCTGTTTGCGGCAGTGGCCGGAGTGGCGGTCTATAAAGTCCGGCCTCTGCTCAATCCGCAAATTGACCTTCTGGCGGCTTTGGATCGAGAGTGTGATTTGCGCGCCGGCCCCTGCAGTTCCGAACTGCCTGGAGGAGGCCGCATCACTTTTGCTATAGAGCCCAGATCAATCCCTCTGCTCAAACCACTGCAGTTGCAGGTGGATGTTGAAGGTGTGCCGGTTGAGAGCGTCGCGGTTGATTTTGTCGGTATTGGTATGGAGATGGGATTCAACCGCCCGAAGCTCACCGCTTTGTCTACCGGCCGTTTCACCGGAGAGGGTATGCTGCCGGTCTGTGTTCGTGATGCAATGGAGTGGGAAGCCCGGGTGCTGGTGCAGAGTGAGCAGGGGTTGGCAGCGGCACCCTATCGCTTTATCACGGTAAAACCGGGTGCTGAAGCACCGGATCAATAGGAGAGGGATCGTTGTGAGAAAACTTCTGTTGCCGCTTGGCCTGATCATCGTTCTGACGGTGGTTTTGTCGGCACTGCTGATGTGGAGTCCATCGGTTAAACGTGACGAAATGCCGGTGTCTATCATTGCAGAGGTTCCCAAGGGTGGTGATTTTACTCTCAACTCCCATGGGGGAGAGGTGGCGCTGAGTGCGTTGCGCGGCAAGGTGGTTGTGCTCTACTTTGGTTATACTTGGTGTCCCGATATCTGCCCTACCAGTCTTGGTTTTCTTGCCGGTGCTCTCAATGAGTTGAGTGCTGATGAGTTGGAGCGGCTGCAAGTGCTGTTTATCAGTGTTGATCCGGAACGCGATACTCTGGAGCGCCTGAAAGCTTATGGAGAGTACTTTCATCCGAGTATTCTCGGCGTCACCGGCTCTCCCGAAGCGGTGGCGAAAACGGCAAAACTATATGGTGCAGCCTACAGTGTGGCGAAGCAGGAGTCGGCGATGGGCTATGCAGTCGATCACTCTGCAGATCTCTATATGATTGATCCTCTGGGGCATCTGGCCGGCAAGCTGCCACATGGTACACCGCCCAGTGAAATGCTGGCGGCGTTACGGGAATTACTGGCACAGTGAGTTTTGTGTACGCATAAGCCAGATTCCCCAAAGCTTATGCTGAATAGTTACGTCAAATGAAGTTAGGAGATAAAGATGAAAATTCGTTCTGTTGTCATGGTGCTTGCCTTTGGTCTTTTGGTTCTCTGTGGTTCTGCAGCAGTGGGTGGTGCTGCTGATGGGGTGGCTGTGACCGATCCTTATGTTCGTGCAGTGCCTCCGGGTCAGCCCAACAGCGCTCTGTTTATGGCCGTAACCAATAATTCATCTATGGATCGTGCACTGGTGGCGGCGGAGAGTCCGGCAGCCGGAGTGGTTGAGCTGCACACCCATATCAACGATAACGGCATGATGCGTATGCGCCGGGTGGAGAAGATTGACCTGCCTGTTGGCAAGACGGTGATGCTGCAACCGGGTGGCCTGCATGTGATGTTAATCGGTCTGAAGCAGGGCCTGGTACCCGACCAGAAGGTGAGTATCACTCTGCTTTTTGATGATGGTGGAAAAAAGGTGCTATTGGTGCCGGTACGCAAGCTGCAGATGAAGATGATGAGTGGTGGAATGAAACACAAAATGAAGATGGATCATTGAGCATTTAACCTGCAGATATGTAAAAAAGCCGGGGTAAACCCCGGCTTTTTTTACGCCGACTGTATGTCGAAACCTCAGGTGAGCGTCTTGAATGACTCGGCGGCAGCGGAGATTGTTGCCTCAATGTCGCCCTCTGAGTGGGCGGCGGAAACAAAGCCTGCTTCAAAAGCGGAAGGCGCCAGGTAGACACCCCGCGCCAGCATGGCGTGGAAGAATGCTTTAAACTGCTGCTGGTTGCAGGCGGTGGATTGGGTGAAGTTGCTCACCTGGGCCTCATCGGTAAAGAAGATGCCGTACATGGCGCCCACCTGATTACTGCTCAGCGCCACCCCGGCACCCCTGGCGGCCGACATCAGACCCTCCACCAGTTGTTTGGTTTTAGTTGTCAGCTCCTCGAAAAACCCCGGTTGAGAGATTAGGTTAAGGGTGACCAGCCCGGCTGTCATTGCCACCGGATTACCGGAGAGCGTGCCCGCCTGATAGATCGGACCAAGGGGCGCGATTTTCTCCATCACCTCCTTTTTGCCGCCGAAGGCGCCTACCGGCATACCGCCGCCGATCACTTTGCCGAGGGTGGTGAGGTCCGGGGTGATGTTGTGGAGCCCCTGAACACCGCCGAGACCGACACGGAAGCCGGTCATCACCTCATCAAAAATCAGTACTGTACCACTCTGGTCGCACACCTCGCGCAGGCACTCGAGAAACCCGGGGTTGGGGGGTATGCAGTTCATATTCCCCGCTACCGGTTCGACGATGATGCAGGCAATCTGCTCACCGATCTTTGCGAAGGTCTCCCGTACCTGTGTTTCATCATTGTAATTAAGGGTGAGTGTGTGTTCAGCTAGAGAGGCGGGTACACCCGGTGAACTGGGTGTACCAAGAGTCAACATGCCTGATCCCGCCTTGACCAGCAGGGAGTCGGAGTGGCCATGGTAACAGCCCTCAAATTTCACAATCGTGTCACGCCCGGTGAAGCCGCGGGCGAGACGGATGGCGCTCATGGTCGCTTCAGTGCCGGAGCTAACCATTCGTACCATCTCCATGGAGGGAACCAGCTCGCATACCTTGTCAGCCATGCGGGTCTCAAGCTCGGTGGGTGCGCCGAAGGAGAGTCCTTTGGTGATGACTTTGCTTACCGCATCGATCACCTCCGGGTGGCTGTGGCCGAGAATCATCGGCCCCCAGGAGCCCACATAGTCAATGTAGCGCTTTCCGTCCGGATCATAGATGTAGGCTCCGGCGGCATGGTCAATGAAAACCGGATCGCCGCCGACTCCATTGAAGGCTCGTACCGGGGAGTTGACGCCCCCTGGAATATGTTGCCGGGCCTGAGTAAAGCGTTCGCTTGGGGTTGTCATGACGACGGGTTCTCCGATGGTTGAAATAGTGGTAGAAAATTATGGCAGGCTTGTTTGATCTCCTGCTGTCCGAATATGCCATGCACCACGGCCAGCATATCGGCACCGGCGGCGACCAGTTGGCTGCCATTTTCCGGGGTTATGCCGCCAATGGCTACTGTTGGAATCTGTAGTTCACAACGTGCACGGCGTAAAAGCTCGGGATCGGTCTGAACCGCCTCAGGTTTGGTACTGGAGGGGAAGAAGCGGCCAAATGCAACATAATCCGCCCCTGCGGCCTGGGCCTCGATGGCCCTGTCGAATTGGTTATAGCAGGAGATCCCTATGATGGAGTCAGTTCCCAGAACCTTTCGTGCCTGGGCTATCCCATCGTCGTCACGACCCAGGTGGATCCCGTCGGCCCCCGATTTGAGTGCCAGTTCGATATCATCATTGACGATCAGTGGGACAGCCGCACGGCGACAGAGGGGAAGTAGTTGCTGCACTTCTTCAAGGCGCTGCTCCAGGCTGAGCTTTTTACTGCGGTACTGGATAACCGCCGCCCCACCTGACAGTGCTTCAGCTACCTGGGCGGCAATGCCGCCTGCGGTCAGTGCATCGTCAGTAATAGCGTAGAGGCCTTTCAGTTTTTTTCTATTGTTCAAGGTGATAAGTACAGTGATTTAGTATTGTGTGGGTAGTAACCTGAAATTTTAGTAACTATTCAGCTCACCCCTGAAATCCGCCATTTCAGCGTTAAAAAATGATCATTTAGCCATGTAAACTCACATTTTTCGCCTTGAACTGACGAATTTCAGGGGCAATCTGAACAGTTACTGGCGATCTCTTTGCGGTGCTGAATAGTTACACGAATTTTACATCTTTACTCTATCATCGACGAGTTTTCGGCGAACAGAAAAATCTACTGTGCCACTCCGGTGTTCCATCCTCGCCGGGGGAGGTGTTGTCCGCCACCTGGCCGCCATCCATGAGATAGTGCCTCCCAAGTGTACTGCTGGGCATGTAGAACGGCCTCGTCAAGGTTAGCACCACGAGCAAGAAATGCAGCAATCGAAGATGCCAGGGTGCACCCCGATCCGTGATAACTCTCAGGCAGAAGCGGCCAGCTAAATTGAGCTGGCGTTGTTTTCGGCCGATAGAGGGTATTGACGACCTCGGCCTGGGCCTCATCGGCCCCGGTGATCAGCACGCCCTCGCAGCCGTTTTCCAGCAGCCGTTGCGCGCAAAGCTTCGTCTCGCTCTCTCCTGTCAGGCGGCGGGCTTCGGCGGTATTGGGTGTGGCCAGCGCGGTGTGCGGCAGTATCTCTCTGTTGATCCGCCCGATCAGCGCATCCCCCGATAGCTCAGTTCCCCCACCCGCCGCCAGAACGGGGTCGAGCACCACTGGGATGTCGGAGTATCGACGGAGCAGTTCCCCCAACATAACAGCCATCTCTGGGGTGCCGATCAGGCCGATTTTGATGGCGCTCACCGGGTAATCCGCCATTACCGCCTCAATCTGCCGCCGTGTCTGCTCAGGAGGAACCGGGATCAGCTCGATGACATCACGGCTGTTCTGAATTGTCAGGCAGGTAACAGCGGTGGCGGGGTGGCAGCCGAGGGCACCAATCGCCTCAATATCAGCCTGGATGCCAGCTCCGCCGCTGGGGTCATGGCCTGCCACGCTGAGTACAATAGGGTAGGGAGTTGGGGGCATAAATAATCTCTAATCGCTTATCCGGGAACTCAATTCACATTCTCTTTGCAGATCTCGTCTACACTTACTGTTACAACCGGAGTGCAGGGGTGGTTGGCGCTATCCCCGGCAATTTCATAATTTCATAGCCAAATTAATAAATGCAGGCTATTTGGGCTTTCTGCTTGTGGATTCGAATTGAATTGAGGCGCCCTATGGTATCAATGTTTTGCTCACCATATCAGTATGGAGGAGCCATGAATGAACTGACAGTCAGGCTGTCGGAGATAGCCGAGATGTACTGCCGCCTGATCGAATCGGTGGATAATGCGGATTCAGGCTGGCTTTTACGCATGGCGGAGCTATTGCCACAGCTGCACGCCGCCGTCGATGCTCTAGGGGTGACTGATGATGGCAATGAGTATCTACCGGCGCCGGATCTGGACTCCCGCTTTGAAATGTACACCGAGTTGCGCCGCCTTCTCGGGCGACGCGACGCTTACTGGATGGAGTTCGATGTCGCCCAGGACGGTCAGAGCATGAGCGGTAGTCTGGCGGATGATCTCACGGATATCTACTGTGAGCTAAAGTGTGGATTGGGGCTGCTGCAACATCAACCGGTACAAGCCTATGAGGCGTGGCGCAGCGGATATCGTCGCCACTGGGGGCGGCATCTCCTGGATGCAGAACGCCACCTTTATGAGCTTGATAGCCGAAACTTGCTTTGACCTCAAAGAGTCTCTGCCACTGACGGCTCTGAAAAGGAGTCGCCGCTACCCCCCGAATGTTGCGAACATACTTAAGGAATATGGAGAAGTTATCCCTCTTTCTGGAAAACCCTTAAATTTCCATGGTGGTAATGCTTCAAAGTTGATATATTATCAGGTTCTATTGAAGATTCACCGGAGTATTGTTGTATGAACGAGACTAGTTTGCTGAAGGAAGAAGATCTCAGCGTATCCAGCCCGGCCCAGAGTAAGATGGTCGAGTTGGTCGGGCAGGTCGAAGAGGAGATCAAGGGTATTCGTGTCTATGCAACCCCCGGCGGCTGCAGTGGTATCAGCTTTGGCATGACCTTTACCGATCAAATCAATGATGACGACGCCATGCTGAAGTGTGATGGCTTCGATGTTATTGTCGATGGCAATACCATGCAGTATTTGCGGGGTGTTGAGATCGATTTTGTTGATCAGGGCGGCGGTAATGCCAGCTTTGTCTTCAATAATATGCAGCCTGTTACGGGCGCCAGTGGTTGTGGAACCTGCGGATCATCTCAGGGTGGTGGTTGCAGCTAAGTGTAAGCAGCCCGCTCCAGCCCAAATCAAAAACCCGGGGTACAGATCCTGTACCCCGGGTTTTTTTTGTTCCTGACCAGTATCAAAAGGTTACTATTCAGCACCGCAAAGAAATCACCGGTAACTGTTCAGGGGTGAGCTGAACAGTCACCATCAAAAGGGCTTTAAAACCACCAGTAGCACCACGGCCACCAGGATCAGTAGCGGAAATTCATTGAACCAGCGAAACCACACGTGGCTGTGCGGATTGCTACTGCTGTTACGGAACTGCAGCATCACTTTTCCGCACCAGATGTGGTAACCGACAAGTACCGCGACCAGCAAAATCTTCAGTTGCAGCCAGTGCATCAGGGTGAACAGCTCCCAGCCGTAAAACCACGCAAGTACAAAGCCCAGCGCAATTGTCAGAAGAGCCCAGGGAGTGACAAACCAGAAGAGCTTTCTCTCCATAATCTCCAGCCGTTCCCTGGTGGCGCGGTCTTCGGTCATGGCGTGGTGGACAAAAAGGCGGGGCAGGTAGAATAGACCGACGTACCAGGAGATTAAGAAGATAAGGTGTCCGGCTTTTATCCACAGCATACAGTGTGATCTCTATTGGTTATCATGTTGAAGGAGCACGGGTTTGAGAGCGCTATTTAGGTTTCTCTTCGGCATCATGATAGAGGGTGCGGAGCAGATTATCCCGCCTGCCACCCCCTTCTGCTGTGTTGGCGGTACGCTTTCCTCCAGCGCTGAAGAATTGACCAATGGCGCGAAATACTCTTTTCAGGGCTCTCCAGATCTTTGGTAACAGCCAGATCACCAGCAGGATAAAGATGACCACGGCAACAACAAAAAGAACCGGATGGTGGAGTGATGCCCAGAGTCCTCCAATCACTACCAGATCTTCAGTAATTGAAGCGGTCCAGTTGCTGAAAGGTTCAGGTGAAGTGTTGATCAGTACCCGGCTGCCGGCTTTGGTCAAGTGGCTGCTTGCAGCGACACTGCCACCGATCAGGAGGGCGGCAAATTCGGCGGCCTGGCTCACTTCCAGACCCTCTGCCATGCCAGCGGCAAGCATCGCCCCTGCAGGAATGCGAATAAAGGTATGGAGAGCATCCCAGGCAGTATCCACGCCGGGGGTCTTATCGACAAAAAACTCCACAAAGTACATAAAGCCTGCGGCAGCCATCACCAGTGGGTCTGATAGTAACTCAAGGCCGGGTGGGAGCGTCATATCGCCTGTTGTACCAAGGTATCCCAGTACCAATACGGCGGCATAAAGGTTGATGCCCGAGGCCCATGCAACACCCAGTGTCAGGGATATGATCTCAATGGTTTCCATTTCTCTCTCCTGTTGCCCAGAGGGTTATCCAGGGTGGTTGCTCACTCTTTCTGTGACGTAATTATTCAGCACCATCCCGTAACTGTTCAGATGGCCCCTAAAATTCGTCAGTTCAAGGCGCAAAATGTGAGTTTACAGCTGTAAATGATCATTTTGTAACGCAGAAACGGCGAATTTTAGGGGTTGAGCTGAATAGTTACTCTACGGCTTATCATAAAGCTTTGCTCAATACGTGGGTAGTGGGGCGGGCATACGGGTGAAGATCTCCCTAATGAAACCGCAGCAACCAGCCCTCTCTCTTCAACCTACTTATTTGGTGGTATTGACAGCGACCGCAATATATCGATATATTGTTTCGCGACAATTGGATGTGACGCCTGCAATACCTTCTTGTGGGTACAAGGCATAAATAAAAATAGTCACTGTTTGCTTGAGCGGCTGCGGCCGCTTTTTATTTGCCAGATTTTCCTCCCCCTCTTCCGCTTTTCCCCGCTGCGCCGTATCATGGCTCTCTCTTTTGCCGGAGTATTGGCGCGGTTTGTGAAATTATATTGGTAGATGGCATGAATAAGGTGGGAATTGTTGGAGGAACCGGCTACACCGGTGTGGAGTTGTTGCGTCTGTTGGCGGGGCATCCGAATGTGGAGATCTCTGTGATCACCTCCCGCTCCGAGGCGGGTATTCCAGTGGCGGATATGTACCCAAATCTGCGCGGCCACGTTGATCTTGCCTTTTCCAAACCGGATCTGGAACAGTTGAAGCGCTGTGACCTGGTGTTTTTTGCAACACCCAACGGCACGGCGATGAAGATGGCGCCTGAGCTGCTTGCTCATGGCTGCCGGGTTATCGATCTGGCGGCAGATTTCAGAATCAAGGATATCTCCCTCTGGCAGCAGTGGTACGGTATGGAACATGCCTCCCCTGAGTTAGTGGCGGAGGCGGTCTACGGCCTGCCGGAGCTCAACCGCGAGGCGATCTTGAGAGCGCGTCTGGTGGCTAATCCCGGATGCTACCCCACGGCCGCCACACTCGGTTTTCTGCCGCTTGTTGAAGCGGGGGTTGTTGATATCAACGGGTTGGTGGCGGACTGTAAGTCTGCTGTCAGTGGTGCCGGTCGCGGGGCAAGTACTGCCATGTTGATGGGTGAAGTGGGTGAGAGTTTTAAGGCCTACGCCGTGCCTGGTCATCGCCACCTGCCGGAGATTCGGCAGAATCTCTCGCTGGTTGCCGGAACGGAGGTGGGCCTTACTTTTGTTCCTCACCTAGTGCCGATGATACGGGGAATCCATGCCACGCTCTATGGCCGCGTCAGTTCGGATCTGGATCTGCAGTCGCTATTTGAAGAGCGCTACAGGGGTGAGCCGTTTGTTGACGTCATGCCACAGGGGGCTCACCCGGAGACGCGTAGTGTTCGGGGTGTGAACCATTGCAGAATGGCAGTCCATCGCCCGCAAGGAGAGGAGATGGTGGTGATTCTGTCAGTGATTGACAACCTGGTGAAGGGGGCGGCAGGGCAGGCGGTGCAGAATATGAATCTGATGCTTGGCATGGCTGAGACTTCCGGTCTTGAAGCCGTGGCGCTGTTGCCGTGAGCAGATTTTAGTGTGAAATATAATACTCCAAAAATCACTCAGGGCGCAGGTTGGCGAATAAAGCTGCTGTGTGCGTTTCTGCTGTCACTACCACTGCTTGCTCTCCTCCTGTACTGTCGCCTCAATGAGCTTGATATCGGCACCGAGGCAGGGGAGAGTGCCTTGGCTTCTGAGGTTGAACTGCTGAGGCGGCAGCAGGTGGAGCTGCAAGCGGAGCGGCAGACATTGCGAAAACAGGTGGCCGTTCATGAGCGATCGGGACAGATTGATAGGGAGACGGTGGTTCAGCTTGGGGATGAGCTGAAAAAAGAGCAGCAGACGCGCCTGGCATTGACCCAGGAACTCTCACTTCTCAAACGAATAGTCTCCAGCAGCGTCACTACAGAGGGCCTTTACGTACAGGGCTTTAAGTTGGAAAAAATAGTGGGTGCCGATCGCTATCGCTACCGTTTTACCATCAGCCAGGCTTTGAAAGATGCTGGACTTGCCACTGGATGGATCTATCTCGGGGTGGCGGGGGAGCGTGGCGAGGAGTCGGTGACGCTTCCATTGCAGGAGTTGGCTAAAGAGGGTGGTAAAAGGCTGAAAATGCGCTTTCGCCATTTTCAGGATGTGTCTGGGGAGATTGATCTGCCGAAGGGCTTTCTTCCCCAAAGTATAACTGTCGATATTAAACCGACTAACAAAAAACTGCCGCCGTTGAAAAAACGCTTTGATTGGTTGCTGGCAGGTTAAACTTTAGGAGTGGGGTTCCATGGGTAGATTTAAGAAATTCAGGGCACCGAAGATCGCGACAGTGGTCGGCAACGGCACGACAATCAAGGGTGATATGTCATTCAGCGGCGGCCTTCATATTGACGGTGTCGTTAATGGCAACATTCTGGTTGAACAGGGTGATAACAAGTCGGCGTTGACTCTGAGTGAGATAGGGAAGGTTGAAGGCGATATCAGTGTGCCGAATATTATAATTAACGGCTCTGTTATCGGTGATGTGTATGCTACGGAGAGAGTGGAGCTTGCACCTAAAGCCCGGGTATCCGGGACGGTTTACTACAACCTGCTTGAGATGAGCATGGGTGCAGAGGTTAATGGTCAACTGATCCACGCAGATGAAGGGGAGCAGCGGATGCTTGGATACGACGGAAACCATAAAGTGGGTGATGTGCCGGCGACTGAGATTGTCACGAATGAAGGAAGTTCAGAATAAGCGGTTGGGGTTGCTCCCGGCATGATTGTCCCGCTGCTTGGCTTAGGAGTACGGGTATATGACGCGTTACATTGGTGCCAATGAAAAATAGTTGACTAAATTGCTGAGAAAAGCATAATGGAGACAAATAACGCCACCTCAGGGTGGCGTTTCCTGTCACTGTTTCGGAGCAAGTAGATGAGTGTTGCAGAAACTGAAAACGAAACCGCGCTGGCATTCACCACCGCCGCGGCCTCCAAAGTGGCCGCTTTGATTGCTGAGGAGGGAAACCCAGCCCTTATGTTGCGGGTTTACATTCAGGGCGGTGGTTGTTCTGGGTTTCAGTATGGTTTTGCCTTCGATGAGGAAGAGAAAGAGGGCGATATCCGTGTTATCACCGATGGTGTTACGCTGCTGGTTGATCCCATGAGTATGCAGTATCTGGGAGGGGCGGAAGTCGATTACACTGAGGGCCTTCAGGGGTCACAGTTTGTTATTCGTAATCCCAATGCAGCCACCACCTGCGGCTGTGGCTCATCATTTTCGGTCTGATTTTTCCTCTACCTCTCCGTCCGGTCATGGCGGATAGATGCCGCCCAGCACCGCCGGGTGAGCCGCTCCCGTTACCCTCGGGAGATTTCCCGTCGCTCCGCTGAGGGTTCTGCGGGCGAGCCAGGCAAAGGCGACCGCCTCCACCTGCTCTGGCGGCAGGCCGTGTGTGGCGGTTGTTTCGACCGTAGCATCGATTAGCCGGGTGCTCAGCTGCCGCATCAATTCACTGTTATGAACCCCACCTCCGCAAATAATCACTCTTCTGCACTTCGGCAGCGCTGCTTTCAATGAGCGGCTGACACTCTCTGCGGTCAGTGCGGTCAGTGTCGCCTGTACGTCAGCTGTCGGTATCTTGCTGTATCCCCGCAATTTGTGATCGAGCCACCGTTCACTGAAGTATTCCGGTCCGGTGCTTTTTGGCGGCGGGTGTTGAAAGTAGGGATCCTCTAGCATCAACTCCAGTAGTGGTTGGTTAAGGGTACCGCCCGCAGCCCACTCACCGTTGTCGTCCCGGGCTCTTTGCAGATGACGCCGGGCCCAACAGTCCAGTAGTGTATTTCCCGGTCCGGTATCGAAACCGCTGACCTGCGGCTCACCTCCGGGAAGCAGCGTAAGGTTGGCGATACCGCCAATATTCAGGATGGTGCGCTGCTCTTTGGAGTTGCTGAACCGGTCGGCATGGAAGGCGGGCACCAGTGGCGCACCCTGCCCACCAGCGGCGATATCACGCCGCCGAAAGTCTGCAACCACTGTAATACCGGTCTGTTCGGCAATTCGGTTCGGATCGCCTATCTGCAGGGTGAAGGGGTGTTCAGCGTTTGGGCGATGGCGGATTGTCTGCCCATGGGAACCGATTGCCAGGATTTGATCAGATCCGATACCGGACTGTCGGAGCAGCTGGTTGGTGCAGTAAGCAAAATGGTCGGCCACTTCTGAATCGAGTTCGCCCATGAGGTCGATCTCATTCTCTCCCGGGGTGGCTATGCTATGAAGCCGCTGTTTCAGCTCCAGTGGCCACGGCTGCTCCAGGTGGGAGATAAGTTTCAGGTCGTCGGACTGAAAATCCACCAGCACACAATCGATACCATCCATGCTGGTGCCGGACATCAGTCCGATGTATAGGCCGTTTTTCACCGGTGGTTATTGGCTTCCCGTCTCTGCAAGCATTCGACTGCTTGATATCAGATCCAATTGCGCAAGCAGTGGTCGGCTCATACGGGTGAATTTGGCACTGTGCTTCTTCGCGATGGGGGCGCTGCTTGGCAGTTTGACAGTCCGTGGGTTGCGGTGGACACCATTAATTCGGAGTTCATAGTGAAGATGAGGGCCGGTGGTGCGACCTGTTTTTCCGACATAGCCGATCACCTGCCCCTGTTTCACCCGGCTACCCTTTTTTACCTTACCGCGAAACTTGGACATGTGGGCATAGAGGGTGGTGTATTGGTTGGGGTGTTTAATAATGACGGTATTGCCGTACCCTCCCTTGCGGCCTCTGAAGGTGACCCTGCCGTCACCCGCTGCCTTTATATGGGTGCCGGTGGCTGCGGCGTAGTCGACGCCGCGGTGAGGACGTTTTTTACCCAGTACCGGGTGCCAGCGTGACTTGCTGAAATTGGATGAAATTTTGCGGAAGTCCACAGGGGCGCGGAGAAACGCCTTGCGCATACTCTTGCCATCGGGTGAGTAGTAGTCACCGTCCCCCTTTTCATCCTCATGACGGATGGCGCGGAACACTTTGCCCTGATTGATGAATTCGGCAGCCAGGATGGAGCCGTTGCGATATTTTTCCCCATCCAGATAAGTCTCTTCGTAGATGATGCTGAAGTGATCGCCGGCTCTTATCTCCAGGGCAAAGTCTATATCCCAGCCAAAGATATTGGCCAGTTCCATGATCAGTGAATCGGAAAGCCCCGCCTTCTGAGCACTCACATAGAGGGAGTTGCTGATAATGCCGCTGGTGTGGGTTACCCGTTTCTCCAGTGTTTGCTCATCGATCCGGCTGGTGAAGCCATCATCCCCGGGGAGAATATGGAGGCTGAGAATGGGGCTTTGCTGATGTACCAGCTCGAGTAGCTTTCCCTGGTCATCCAATCTGACCTTCAGCATCTCCCCCGGCATTATCTTAGCCAGTTTTTTTGCCTCTGCACTGCTGTGTACAATTCGGTGGAGCAGGTTGGGTGAGAGGCTCAGGCGGTTGAATATTTTTGCCAGAGAGTCGCCCGTTTTTACCTTTGCAGTGACCCACTTGCCGGGATCTGCAGCGGCTGGGGTGGAGAGAGTTTCTCCTGCAGGGCTCTCTCCCGCCTGGAGTATCGGTAGCGGGTTGGATGTAGTCTCTCCGCTTGCTCTCAGCTGTGGTGCTGTCGCCGCAACAGATGACTGTGTGACTTCTGCTTCTGGTGGATTAGGCTGGTCGCTATGCGAAAGGTCAGGGATCGGGAGTTGTAGGGTGACCTGGGCTTGGCTCTGGGCGCCGTTTTCCGGTCTCAGCTCCAGGGCCGTGAAAGCCGTATCACTATCGGTTTGGGCGGTGGTGGATACTTTGCTGCCACCGACGATATGAAGGGAGGCGTAGATCGCCGAGGCGCAAAGAATAGTGGTTATCAGAACAATGAACCCCAGACGTCGATGGCTACGGCCGGAATATTCACCATCAAATTCACTACGAGATCTATAGTCATTTATCATGAGGTTGCGCTAATACCTGGATAACTAATGCAATTATCGTTTATAAACGGAAAAAAATCCAGTTCTAATTCAGAGGAACATACTGAGCTTGGAGTCGTTTGGCAAGTCGAAGCTTGTTTCCCTGCGGTGCTGTGCTCATTATGAAATAGTTACGTAACTATTCAGCACTGCAAAGAAATCGCTGGTAACTGTTCAGATTGCCCCTGTAATCTGTCAGCTCAAGGTGCAAAATGTGAGTTTACAGTAACTTCTCAATAAGTCCGTGCCATAGGGGTGCAGTAACGCCTTTTCAGGACACGCTGTAAATACATCCTGTACGTCCTGAAAAGGCGTCACTGCACCCCTCCTGAGAGTTATCCACCTGCACTGGATTATTGAGAAGTTACAGTTTACAAGGGTAAATGATCATTTTGTAACGCAGAAAAGGCGGATTTTAGGGGTGAGCTGAATAGTTACAGTTACTTTTTATCAGATCATCCTGTAGATTATGCGGCCTTGATTAATCCAAGATGAGAGGTGAGTCATGACATCAGTCGCTGAGGCGATGGAAGTCATCCGGCGAGGTGCCGATGAGATACTTGTGGAAGATGCTCTGGTGAAGAAGCTTGAGCGTGGCAAGCCGCTGCGCATAAAGGCCGGTTTTGACCCCACAGCACCCGACCTCCATCTGGGACACACCGTGCTGATCAATAAGCTGCGGCAATTCCAGGATCTTGGCCACGAGGTGATGTTTCTCATCGGCGATTTCACCGCTATGATCGGAGACCCCACTGGCAAGAGCACCACCCGCCCCCCTCTCACCAGCGAAGAGGTGTTGGAGAATGCCAAAACCTACGAGCATCAGGTATTTAAAATCCTTGACGCAGAGAAGACGACGGTTTTTTTCAACTCCTCATGGATGGGGCAGATGAACTCTTCAGATATGATCCAGTTGGCAGCCAGGCACACGGTGGCACGTATGCTTGAGCGGGATGACTTCAGCAAGCGTTACAAAGGCGGTCAGTCGATCTCGATCCATGAATTTCTCTATCCGCTGGTACAAGGTTATGACTCGGTCGCCATGAAGGCGGATGTCGAGCTGGGAGGTACCGATCAGAAATTCAACCTGCTGGTGGGGCGTCAGTTGCAGGAGTCTTACGGTCAGGAGCCCCAGGTGGCCTTGACCATGCCTATTCTTGAAGGGCTGGATGGCGTACAGAAGATGTCAAAGTCCCTGAATAACTACATCGGCATAGCAGATGTCCCGAATGAAATGTTTGGCAAGGTAATGTCGATCTCTGATGATCTGATGTGGCGCTACTATGAGCTACTCAGCTTCATGACAATGGCGGAGATAGGGGCGCTTCACCGGCGGGTGGAGGAGGGGCTTAACCCCAGAGATGCGAAAGTGTTGCTGGCCGAGGAGCTTGTGGAGCGCTTCCATAGCCGTGATGCGGCGGTAAAGGCAAACGAGAATTTTGTCGCCCGCTTCCGCAAAGGTGCGATGCCCGATGATATTGAGGAGAAACACCTCCCCGCAGGCGACGGACTGCCCATAGCCAACCTACTGAAGAATGCGGGTCTGGTTTCGAGTACTTCAGAAGCCCTGCGGATGATGAAGCAGGGTGCGGTAAAGATAGATGGTGAGCGGGTGGAGAGCCGTGACTTGGTATGTAAGTCGGGAACATCCCATATATATCAGGTAGGAAAACGTCGTTTCGCCAAGGTACTTCTTGATTAAATAAAGAAAGGGCTTGCGTGGTTTTGACGTGTGGGTATAATGCGCCGCTCCTGCAGGGAAAGAGGCCGCCGGAAGGGGGTTTAAGGCAGGGTTAAATAGTCATGGAAAGGCGCAAAAAATCGGGTTAAACAAAGTGCTTGACCTGATTTGAATGAGGTGTAGAATGCGCACCTCGCTGGAACGGAAGACGTAAGTTTGACGAACTGGCAGGCAGAAAAGAGAATAAACTCTTGACGGCCAAAAGATGGGCAGTTAAAATTGTCTGTCTTGGTCGAACGAAAGTTCGACACGCTCTTTTACAATTAGGTTAGGTAATTTGTGTGGGTGCTCCGTCAGTGGCTTGAAAAGCCATAGATATCGACGAAGCATCTATCAATTCCAAAACGATAGTGATTTGTCGAGCCAAGATTTGGTCTCATCTTATAGAGACTGTTCAAACTTCAAGTGAAGAGTTTGATCCTGGCTCAGATTGAACGCTGGCGGTATGCTTAACACATGCAAGT
>JBEVXT010000298.1:0-29563 GCA_040505955.1 Sedimenticola sp.
GACACCACATAGTTTCAGCAAGCATCACCATCGCCCAATAGCTCATAACAGATCATCAGCCCCGTTTTTCAGACTCCCGCACCTGCTGGGCGTAGCGATCCTGATCACTGGTCTCTTTTTCCCATACAAATTTGACCCAATAGAGTTCACCCTGGTGCTCAATGCAGCCCATGCCCACTCCGAAGGCGGTGAAGGCGGCGAAGGCGGCGAAGGTGGTGATGGCGGTGAAGGTGGTGATGGTGGTGAAGGCGGTGAAGGCGGTGAAGGCGGTGAAGGCGGTGAAGGTGGTGAAGGTGGTGAAGGTGGTGAAGGCGGCGAAGGTGGTGAAGGTGGTGAAGGCGGCGATGACGGCGATGACGGCGATGACGGCGATGACGGCGAAGGTGGTGAAGGTGGTGAAGGTGGTGAAGGCGGCGATGACGGCGATGACGGCGATGACGGTGAAGGCGATGGCGGCGATGGCGGCGATGGCGGCGATGGCGGCGATGGCGGCGATGGCGGCGATGGCGGCGATGGCGGCGATGGCGGCGATGGCGGCGAAGGCCGAGGCCACAACGACCGGGGTGGTGAAGGCCGAGAAAGCCACAAAGGCGGGCAAAGTGATGATGGAGAGGGGAGCGACAGTGACAAAGGAGATCAGAGCAGAGGCGAAAGCAGGGGCAGCGTAGGTAAAGGTTCAGCTGCTTCAGGAAGTGAGAATAGTGGACTTACCCTCGGTGGTTTCTCTCCTGTTTCCAAAGATGAGGAGAGCGAACTGCTCGGCTCCTGGGGTGATGAATAGTTACCTGATTATCTGAGCAGAAACAAAAAAGCGGGACGTGGAGAACGCAGAGAAAGCGCCGGGATACGGAGAAAAAAGCAACAAGGGGAGTAACTATTAAGCTCACCCATGGAATTCGCCGTTTCTGAGTTTAAAAATAATCATTTGCACACATAAACTCGCATTTTGTGCCTTTTTATCCTTAAACCGGCTCTGTACCAAAACCCTGAAAACCACAGTTATGTGTAGAACAGAGATGTTGTAGGAGCGAACTTGTTCGCGATGGGCTACTACACACTTAACAGTGTGCGAGCTTATGCCTGGAGAAATCTCAGATCCACGACTCCAGCGCTACCCTCACCCTATGCCGGCAGCAAAACTGGCCAGACTCGCTATTTGTGTGAATAACCAAAAGAACGGTTTTGGACAAAACTTATTGCTCAACGCAATGGAACGCACCGCTCGCATATCGGAAGATGCGGGGTTGGGCGGTATGTTCGTTGACGCAAAAGACAACAAAGCCGCTGGCTATTACATGAAGTTTGGCTTTGTCCCTACAGAGAACAATCAGTTAGAGCTGTATCTGCTTATCGGGACAATACGCCAGGCGCTTAAAATCTAACGAGCTCACTTAGGGGCCACAGAAAAAATAACTAACTATCCAGTCTTGCTAGCTTTTTTGGCCCAGCGCCCCGATTTTTTCCAAACAGATACTACCTACACCTTTCCTGCTCTCTTCTCAAGCTCCTCAATTCTTGACCGCAGCTGCGACATCTCACGCTCCTGCCGCCTGAGTTGTTTCAGCAGATCGGGCAGACGTCCCATGGCAACCATTTCACGCTTCGCCTTTGCCGTCGGCCTGGCAGGAAAACCGAACACCGACTCTCCTGCCGCCACATTACTGAATACTGCTGTCGCACCACCCACCATCACATCTTCGCCGATGGTGACATGATCCGCCACGCCGGACTGGCCGCCAAACATGGTTCGATTGCCGACCGTGACACTACCTGAAAAACCCACCTGACCGGTGATGACCACATCCTCGCCAATATCGTTGTTGTGGCCGATATGAACCAGGTTATCGATCTTTGTGCCCCGTCGGATACGGGTAACACCCAGCGTCGCCCGATCGATGCAGCTGTTACAACCGACCTCCACATCATCTTCAATCACCACTCTTCCGATCTGTGGGACTTTGTGGTGGTGATCTTCAGCCCAGACGAAACCAAAGCCGTCACCTCCAATCACTGTACCTGCGTGAACAGTCACCCGGTCACCGACGGCTGTATCATCAAGCAGTGCGACATTGACGCCAATATGACACTGCTTTCCAAGAATAACATTGGGGCCGATGTAAGCGCCCGACTGAACAGTGCAACCGCTGCCGATAACCGCGCCGGCAGAGATCACTGCACCGGCGTCAATAGTAATGTCAGAGGCGAGAACAGCACTCTCATCCACGGTCGCAGCGGAATTAATGCCAGTGGGCGGCGGCGATGGCAGAAACATTTCAACGACATGGATAAATGAGAGTCTCGGCTGCGGCACCCGTAGCAGGTTCTTTCCCGCAACAACGGGAAATCCCTCCCCTACAATTACCCCACCCACCGCACCCTGCTCAATCAGTGGAAGAAAGCGCTGATCATCGGCAAAACTGATCTGCTCCTCTGTCGCTGAATCGAGGGCGCCGACGCCGCTGATCAATTTTTCACCGGCTCCCTCTAAGGTGGCGCCGAGTCGCTTGCTTATCTGCTCTAGGGTGTAGTGCATTATTTGACCTCTATTTCATTGATCGGCCAGCGCCAGGCTACCAGCAGTGCGGCGGCGGAAACCATCGCCGCTACGGTAAACGCTGCACTGGGGCCAACATCGTCCCAGACAAATCCACTGACAAGCGTACCAAGTGCGCCGCCAAGTCCAAAACTGAGGCTGCTGTAGAGCGCCTGCCCCCGCCCCTGATGCTTACCGGTAAAGTAGTGGTGGACAATATGAATGGCCGCCGCATGAAAAGAGCCGTAGCTTGCTGCATGGAGGAGTTGTGCAGGAATAAGCGCCTCCAGAGAGTCAGCGAAGTGGCCTATTATGAGCCAACGCAGCAGGGTGAGAAAGAGGCTCGCCAGCAGCACCTTACGTGCGCCGTAGCCCTGCAGCAAACGATGCATAAAGAAGAAGATGATCACCTCAGCCACCACCCCCAGTGCCCACAGCAGGCCGATCAGGGTTTTGCTATAGCCGATAGCCTCCAGATGTATGGAGTAAAAACCGTAATAGGGGCCATGGCTTGCCTGAAGCAGAAAACAGACGGCAAAAAAGGCGATCACTGCTGGCTGCTTCAATACCTCGATAATCGGCGCCTGCTGCTGTGGACGGGGCCGGACGGCGGGATCCCTGATCAACAGACTGGAGATCCAGATAGCACCATAAAGACAAAACAGGGTGGGAAGAATCACCAGCGGTCCCTGCAGATCGACGGCGATGCCAAGGGCTATGACCGAAAGGATAAAACCGATGGATCCCCAGAGACGAATGCGGGCATAGCGCGATACCCCATCGCCCAGATAGTCGAGCACCACGGTCTCAAACTGGGGCAACACGGCATTCCAGAAAAAACTGAACAGCACCATCGCTAGGCCCAGCTCCCAGAATCCCTGAAGCTGAAAAACGGCAAGAAAGATCACAGCAGTCAACAGGGAACCGAGCCTGACAATCACCATGCGCCGGCCAAGATGATCACCCAGCCAACCCCAGACATAAGGGGCGAGAAACTTGGTGGCCATAGGTATGGCCATCAGCTCTCCGATAGCAACGGCGTTGAAACCGAGGCTTTTGAGATAGAGACCCCAGTAGGGCAGCAGACCGCCAAGTGCCGCGAAGTAGAAGAGATAAAAGCCTGACAGACGCCAGTAGGGCATGGTCTGCTGCATTAACCGGCAGCGGGTATCACCGGCCCTGTTGGGGTTACATCCATATTCTGACCACGGTGCCGCAACAGGTGATCCATCAACACGATAGCCAGCATCGCCTCGACGATTGGGGTGGCGCGGATACCGACGCAGGGATCGTGACGCCCCTTGGTGACTACCTCAACCGGCTCGCCCGCCATGTTGACACTGCGGCCGGGAGTAAGAATACTGGAGGTCGGTTTAAAGGCGACAGAGGCGAGAATATCCTGGCCGCTGGAGATCCCCCCCAGCACACCCCCTGCCTGATTGCCGATAAAACCTTCAGGGGTGATTTCATCCCGATGCTCGGTGCCCTTCTGGGCAACACAATCAAATCCGGCCCCTATTTCCACTCCCTTGGCAGCGTTGATACTCATCAGCGCATGGGCGATATCTGCGTCGAGGCGGTCAAACACCGGCTCACCAAGACCGGCCGGCACACCGCTGGCAACGACATTGATTCTTGCACCGACGGAATTACCCTGTTTACGCAACCGTCCCATGTACGCTTCCATCTCTGGTACCTTGTCGGGATCGGGGGAGAAAAAGGCGTTTTTCTCCACCTCATCCCATAGCAGTTTCTCCGCCCTGATCGGGCCGAGCTGTGAGAGATAGCCCCGTACCTCTATCCCGTAACGTTTTCGTAAAAAATGTTTGGCAATGGCACCCGCCGCCACCCGCATGGCGGTCTCTCTGGCGGATGAGCGTCCACCGCCGCGATAGTCACGAACGCCATATTTACGAAGGTAGGTGTAGTCGGCATGGCCAGGGCGAAAACGATCCATGATCTCCGAGTAATCCTTGGAGCGCTGATCGGTGTTATGGATAACCAGGCCGATGGGGGTACCGGTGGTTCTGCCCTCGAAGACGCCGGAGAGGATCTGAACTTCGTCCGCCTCTTTGCGCTGGGTGGTATAACGGGAGGTACCGGGCTTGCGGCGATCCAGATCGGCCTGCAGATCAGCCTCGGTCAACGCCAGACCCGGAGGACAGCCATCAACAATGCAGCCGATCGCCGGACCGTGGCTCTCGCCGAACGAGGTGACGGTAAAAAGTTTTCCAATGGTATTTCCAGACATCTTTGCTCGAACTTGTTGGTGGCTTGTCTACGTAGAGGAGCAACTAGGAGCCTGTCCGAGAATAGGCACCGTACCGCAGTAGGTGCCCTATTCTCGGACAAGCTCCTAGGTTAGCCCGGATTATTTCAGCGAACGGTTGAGTTGCTCAATATCCTCTATCAAGAGTGTTCCAGCCGCCTGTTTCAACTGCAGGCCACTGACGATATAGCTGTAGCGCATCGTCGAATAGTTACTGTGGGCACGGAACAGGTCACGCTGGGCGTTGAGGACATCCACCATGGTGCGGGTTCCGACCTCAAAGCCAGCCTCGGTGGCCTCCAGGGCACTCTCGGCGGAACGGGTGCTGGCCTGCAGTGCCTCCACCGAACTGATGCCAGCAACGACTCCGCGATAGGCATCGCGAACCTGCCGATTCACCGATCTACGCTGTTTATCGAGGCTCTCCTGAGCTGCCTGATAGTCGAAGCGCGCCTGCCGAGTCTGTGAGTCGGTGGATCCACCATTATAGAGCGGCATGTTCAGCTGGATACCGATAGTGGTGGTATTGGAGTCGGTGCCGGTAGGTGATGAACTCAACGCCAGGGCATGGGAGCCGACCAGTTCCACAATGGGGCCATCCCCCGCCTGCATTACATCAATACCTTTTTTGGCGATCTCGGCACTGAGCTGTGCCGCCCGTATAGCCAGGTTCTGCTGCTGAGCGCCCTCCCCCCACTGATCAATGCTCTCCGGCTGAGGACGCTCAAGGGGCAGGTCATCCACTACCCGCGCCAGCGCACCCATTGGCTGGTTGGTGATTTCACGCAGCGCTTCCCAGGCATTGTCTAAGACATTTTCAGCCTGAATCAGATCAGCCCGGGACTGGTCGTAAGCGGCCTGAGCCTCGTGAACCGAGGTGATGGCGATCAGGCCGACATCAAACCGCTGCTTTGCCTGATCCAGTTGGCGCTCGATAGCCGCTGTCTCAGCCTGGGCAAAATCCAATGCATCCTGAGCCGACAGAACAGCAAAATAGCTCTCTGCCACGCGCACAATGAGCGCTTGCTGTTCGGCTGCATAGGTTACCTCGGCGCGGGCTACCTGCTTGTCAGCCTGTTCCAAGAGTGCATCGTAATCCTTGCGATAGAGGGGATGTGAGAGGCTCAGAGTCAGGCCAGCCTTGTTGTAGTTATTGGACGAGGCGCCTGATGAGGAGTCGTTGATGTTTGAAAAAACCCTGCTGGCGGAAGTCAAGAGTGATACGTTGGGCAGCAGTTTGGCCTGAGCCTGTGGTTCGGCTTCCAGTGCCGAGTCCCTGACAGCCTGGGCCCCACGTAGTTGTGCGTCGTTCTGCTCTGCCAATTGATAGATCTGAACAAGATCTTCACCCAAAACAGGTGCTGCAGCCAGCAAAGATGCAATAAAGAGTGGGGTCAGTAATTTTTTCATCTAATTGACTCGGTTCCTGTGCGTTGATCCCGAAGCCGCGATGGCTAAACGGGAAGGCAGGCAGCGATTATAGCCCCTAAACCGGATATTTCATAAATCCCGCCATATCAATTCGGTGCGGGGTTTATGTTTTTCTAATTACCCCAGAAACTCAGCCGGAAATGAACGCGAATATGACACTAAGTTTATCCTTCTAAGGATAGATACTGAACGTAAATAATAATCAAGAGTATGTTCAGATGCTTCGCAATATAAGGATTTTTCAAATATATGCGTTCATACGCGTTTATTTGCGGCCAATATTAACTGATCTTCTTCTATCATTGGCTAAACTTCAGGGGTAATCAGGTGGCTGAATATTCGTGTTGTTCAATAAAAGGATTGAGACGGCCGCCGCCGGTTCCCAGCAGCGCCGTAGCATCCACTACTGAGACCGGCCTGCTGAGCAGGTACCCTTGTAGATAGTTACAGCCGATATCCATCAGAAAGCGGTACTGATCAGCGGTCTCCACCCCCTCGGCAATAACTGACATCTGAAGGGTATGTCCAAGGCCGACAATGGCGCGGGCAATTGCCATATCGTCCGAATCCTGGGGGATATCATTGACAAAAGTGCGATCAATTTTTAGCTTGTCAAAGGGCAACAGTTTGAGGTAGTTGAGGGAGGAGTAACCCGTGCCGAAATCATCGATTGCAAGGGTGACACCAAGATCGCGGATATCACCAAGAATCCCAACCGCCTGCTCGGGTTTCTGCATGATGCAGCTTTCAGTTAGCTCCAGTTCGAGATGAGTTCCGGGGAGTCCGGACTGCTGCAGGGCATCTTCGATAGACAGCAACAGATCATCCTGATCCAGCTGTCTGGCGGAGAGGTTGACCGCTACACGGATACCGTCAAACCCACTGTCGAGCCAGACGCGACACTGCCGACAGGCGGTATTCAGCACCCATCTACCAATCGGTAGGATCAAGCCTGCCTCTTCAGCAAAAGAGAGAAAACGATCGGGGGGAATCAGCTCGCCACTCTCTGGATCACGCCACCTGATCAGTGCCTCCATACCGATGATGTCGCCGCTAACGGTATTGCACTGGGGCTGGTAGTGGAGTTCAAACTCATCCTGCTCCAGAGCACGACGCAGCTGATTTTCCATCGACAACCGGGCGAGTACGGCATCAGTGATTTCACTGGTGTAAAACTGGATGTTATTGCGACCGCTCTCTTTTGCCTTGTACATGGCGGCATCGGCATTTTTCATCAGCTCACCAACCGATGTCCCATGTTCGGGAAAAAGGCTGATACCCAAACTGGTGGTGATGTAGAGGCTCTTCCCCTCCAGGGAAATCGGAGCAGCGACTGCCTTCAATATTTTGTCAGCCACCAGCGCCACCTGGGAGGAGCTCTCTATATCCTCCACCACGGCCATAAACTCATCACCCCCCAGCCTGGCGACCGTATCCTCCTCACGCAGGGTCTCTTGTAACCGCAGGCTTACCTGCTTCAACAATTCATCCCCCATATGGTGACCGAGAGAGTCATTTATCGTCTTGAAGTGGTCAAGATCGAGGAAGAAAACGGCGATGATACTTTCGTGGCGGCTGGAGCGGGCGAGTGCGTGGTGCAAACGGTCGGTCAGCAACAGCCGGTTCGGCAACTCGGTCAGCGGGTCATGGTGCGCAAGGAAATCGAGGCGCTCCTCCGTTCGCTTCAACTTGCTGATATCGGAAAAGACGCCAACATACTGAAACAGCTCACCATTGCGGTCAGTAATGGTGCTGATAGAGAGCCACTCGGGAAGCGGCGATCCATTCTTTCTCTGGTTTACTATCTCCCCCTGCCACTGCCCCCTCTGTTTGATGTCGGCCCACATATCGGCATAGAAGTCGCCATCATGCCGTCCTGAGGAGAGCAGGCTTGGCCGTTGCCCAACCACCTCAGCCGCTGCATAACCGGTTATCTCGGTAAACGCCTTGTTAACGGTAATGATGCAGTTCTCTTTATCGGTAATCAGCACCCCCTCCTTGGTATTCTCAAACACCGTTGCCGCCAGACGGATCTGGTGATCAGCATGATCGTGGGCGATCGCAGAACCCAGTGTATCCGCTGCCGCATTAAGTACATTGACTTCGCGTTTTGACCATACCCGTTCCGAGAGACAGTCATCAAAGCCGATAAAGCCCCAGAATTTGTGATCAACCATGATCGGACAGACCAACAGTGAGAGTACCCCCTGTTCCTGCAACAACGCTACCTCACTCATGGGAAAGTCAACCACCCTGCCAAAAACCGGCTGCCCCTCACCCAGTAGCCTTGCCCAACGACTGAAACCCGCTTCGTTCATATCAATCGACTTCAGATCCGGATTATCTATCTGGGGTTCTATACCGAGCTGGCACCACTCATGCAACAGGGTGAAAACCGACGTATCTCCACCCTTAGCCGTAATCGACTTGAACAGATAGACTCGACTTGTCAGGGTGGCTTGGCCCAGTCGTGCCAGTACTGTATCGATGACACTCTCCCAGGAGTCGGCAGTGAGCATCGTTTTTGCCGAGAAGCCAACCGCCTCCAGGATATGGTTGGCATAGGCCTCATCCCTCCTTGCCAGATGGAGAGCCGCCTGATCACGGGCCAGAACACGGATCGTGGTCACTGTGATAAGAATGGAGAGGAGAATACCGGAACCGCCAACAAGGATAAGGATGAAGAGGTAGTTTTGCCCCTCTCTGCTGAGGACTTCTCTCACCTCGGCAGTCTGCCTGCTCATTTCAGCAACAATCACCTCGATGTTCCGGGTCAGATGTGCCGCCCTGGTATAGGCACTGATCTGCAACTCTTCACTTTTGGCCGCGTTATCCAACTCTTGCCGAAGGAGAGAAAACAGCCCCCTGTCATTACCAAAGGTGGCATCCAGTTTCGACTTGATTGCAGATACGTTGGCGGCAAGAATCGGGTTTCTCTGGGCCAACTGGGTTTCGGAAAAACCATCCGCCGCCACTCTGAAGGCGGTAAGGGTACGCACAAATCGCTCTCTTAGTGGACCCAACGTAACTTCGCTGTCAGCCTCAACGGCACTGTTGAGGAGTGCAAACAGCAGATTACCCTCAGCCTTGATATCCATGGCATACGAGAGATCTCGGGTGGTCTCATTCACTCGCCGGGGAATCAGTTCCCGGGACTGGGCCACCAGGCTCGTATGGGATTGGGAGACATCAGCATGCAACAGACCAATCACCTGATCGGTGAGTGCGGTTATCCTGCTTATTCTCGCGACACCTTCCCCTTCGTCTATCAACTGCTGTAGTTGATCATCCCGGTAGTCCCGATACTCCTCAGGCAGCAAGGGAACAAGGGTGGTCAGAAGCTCTACCTGCCTATCCAGCAGCCCCTCTTCCACTTCACCAACCCTGCCAAGTGAGCGCCACAATCGTGAATTATTGATCAGCAAGTCGGTGTAGGGGGTCAGGTAGTCTGTAAACAGCACCTTAATATTGGCAGAAAATTTACGGCTGTCCTGTCTGGCAAACAGTTTGGAGAGTGAGCTGATGCCGTAAATCACCGGGCTGACGGTATCCACCAGATCGGAGTGAAGTCTGCGTACCTGTTCCATTGATTGCTGCTGCAACCGTTTCAACTCAATACCCAGCCCAACCCTATCCCGGAGCTGTTGCAGAATATCGGTTAGCTGGGTGACATCCTGTTCGAGAGCACTCCCTTGAGCCGAAACTTTGACAGTGTGATCAAGCAGCTCAATGGTGATATGAAACTCTCCCAACAGCTGTTCGATCTCTCTCCAACGCAGTGCAAGAGCCTCGTCGGACTTGCTCCCCACCAATCCCTGCAGGGAGGTGACCAGCAGCGCACCATGCTCCGACAGACGCATGGCGCTGAGCATACCCGGCATCACCTCGTCAGAGGTTCGTACCATCTCACTGTTGAGGCGGTTAGTGGCATAGAGGGAGACCGCCACCGCCACTACCAGGCTTGAGACAATCCCGATAAAGGCGGCATAGAGGCGCCTTTTCAGTCTGCGTCCATCTATGGATTGCGTTGCTTCGATACCCATTCCCTATCCAGTAGCCGCCACTATTGAATCCCCGCCCGCTGCAGAATGTCGGCTGCATTACTGCTGTCGATAGTCTCTGTCGGTAAGGTAAAACGCCTCGGCACCGGAGAACCTTTTACAAAGCGTAGAGCCTGCCGGATAGCCTCATCACCGGGGGTCTTGTAGAGAAAAGTAGCGGTAAGAATGCCCTTCGCCACCCAACGCACCCCCTCGGCGGGTATTCCATCGATACCGAGAAAACTGATCTTCTTCTCCCTGCCCGCATCCACCGCCGCCAGATAGGCGCCATAGGCCATTGGATCATTATGGGAATAAACCAGGTCAATATTCTTATGTTTTTCCAGGGCATCGACCATAATCTCATAGGCATTATCCTGCTTCCAGTCACCATCCCTGGGAGGGGTAAGCAGTCTGATGCCCGATTCCTGATCGACAATCTCATGAAACCCACGGTGGCGCTCCCACGCAGGGGTTGAGCCCATTCCACCCCATATCTCCACCAGATTTCCCGAGGCGACACCATCACCGCCAAGAAGCTTGACTGCATAGCGACCCGCTGCACGACCAATCTCCAGATTGTCGCCGCCGATAAACTGTGTGTAGCGACTGTTGCTCAGATCACGATCCAGCACAAACACCGGAATTCCGGCATTGAAGGCCTCACTGACAACAGGGGTCAATGGAGCAGCCTCCTTGGGTGAAATAAGGATAGCATCGACACCGGCGGCAATAAACTCCTTCACATCATCCCGCTGCTTCTCCACCCAATC
This sequence comes from Sedimenticola sp., assembly GCA_040505955.1. GTDB lineage: Bacteria > Pseudomonadota > Gammaproteobacteria > Chromatiales > Chromatiaceae > Vondammii. The sequence continues at coordinate 11,047 of JBEVXT010000298.1, forward strand.
CTGTCCATCACGCACCAGCAGTTCGATCTCTGGGTATTTCGCCGCCTCCCGGCGTAACTCCTTGTTGAACAGCAGACGCCAGGGCTCGGTGGTGGTGGCTTGTGAAAAGCCGATTTTTATCCGTTGCTTACCTATCGCCCCACCGGGACGAGGCCGTGCCGGAGGCCCTGTCAGGCCCATTGAAGCACGGTAGATGGCAAGCTGCCTTTCCCGCCCCAGGTTATCGGTTATGACTTCCCACTCGGCAGCCGCCGCCTCCAGCAGATCTTTTGCCTTGCCTTCCCCGGTGAAGAGCGGCGCCAGCGCCCGCTCAAGCACTCCGGTATATTGACTCTGCCCCGGCAGGCGCATATCGAGTGCGACGTAGGGAGAGGATATGCTCTGCTGTATCACCCCCAGATACTCGGCGGCAGAGGTACGACTGAACACCTCGGTCCAGGCATCAATCTGGGCAAAGTGGCTCAAACGGTAAGGATTGATCCCAGTACCCGGCGTCACCACATCGTGGAGACTGTTTTCGGGATTGGCGTACCACATGATGTAATCCCAGGCGGCCTCCTGGTTCCTGCTGTTTTTTGGCACACTCGCCACCCAACCGCCAAAGGCAAGAAAAGGGGCTTTGTGAGGCATTCCCGCCTCCTCCCACTGCCACTCCCGACCATTCCACACTTCCCGGCTTCCCGGTAGAAGAAAGTAACCAACGTTGTCCCTGACCTTTGATTTCACCGGGTCATTCGCCATCTGCCCAATATCCCCCCAATCAAGAGCCATCGCCGCCCGACCCTGGATAAATGCCTCACGCACGTCAATGATGCCGTATTCAAGAGAGCCGGGAGGGGTGAACTGCAGAATATCGGCATACTCCTCCGCCGCACGCAGCCAACCTGGGTTGTCGATCTGCACCCCCATGGTATCGGGATCAAAAAACTGGGCGCCTGGGAATTTCGGGTGATTGGTATAGGCCGATGCACGGCTGTAGAAGTTCCAAATCTGCTGGCCCGAGCGGGCAAACGCCTCTGTGGTTCCGTAGATGGGCATACCGTCAGGCCCCTCCATACCAGTGAAAAATTCAGCCATATCACGATACTCCAACCAGGTATCGGGGGGGCCAAGATCGTAACCGTAGCGTTCACGAAAGGCGCTCTGGTTATTGCTATCCTGAAACAGATCCTTGCGATAGTAGCCACTAAAGAGATCACCATCGACAGTGACCGCAATCCACGTACCATCCCATGTCATCAACCGGTCGCGGTAGGTACTGTGGATATCATCAAAGGATTCATCGTTGGCCAGCGCCTCTGGAAGCTCACTGAGATAGGGGAAAAAGTCAGCAGTCCAGCCGGAGGCGTGAAGCAGAACATCAAAATGGGGAGAATCTCCGGCTATCGACGCCATCTGCTGCTTGAACAGCTCAAGATAGGGGATGCGCTCCACCCGAACCCGCCCGCCGGTGCGTTTTTGCCAACTCACAGCATGAGCCTCAGCAGGGCCGCCTATGGCCGTACCATCGATAACACCTACAACAATCTCCACTCCATCAAAGCGCTTCCCTTCGGCTACAGCGGTCTGAGAAAGAAGAGAAAGGAGTATCAATAGAGAGTGGCAAAGAGCAGACAAAGTGGATCTCATCATGTACCTCCATATCATCACAGCTAAAACTCACTTGTACCGGAGGTAAACCATTCCTGTTCTAGGAGCCGTCTGGAAATAAAAAAACGGAACACGGAGAACACAGAGGAGACGCGGAGTACACAGAGAAATATTTTTATTTTCATATACCCTCTCTGTTCCCCACGACCACCTTGAAAGATAGCAGAGCGGGCGAAACATTTACGGCTATCATCCCACTCCGCCATCTCTATTTTATTATTTTCACGGTGGGCTCTGGCATAGGAGGAACCAACAATTGGGGGTCTACACGATGTTGTTGATAGTTCATGCGCCAATCGAGGTGGGCGCCGGTAACACGTCCACTGGCTCCCACTTCCGCAATCACATCCCCGCGGTGAACCCGCTCTCCATTTTTTACCCGTATTCGGCTCAGGTGCAGAAAGGAGGAGGAGAGGTTATGGCCGTGGTCGACAATCAGGGTGGCGCCGGAGAAGAACATATCAGGATGGGCCAGCGTCACCACACCGTCTGCCGGCGCCAATACCTGGGTACCGGTGGGTACGGCGATATCCACCCCAAAGTGGGGACGGCGCGGTTTGCCATTGAGAATACGCTGGCTGCCGTAGACGCCGGAGATTCGCCCGGTCACCGGCCAGATCCAGCCACTGATAAAATCACTCCTGGGATCATCCAGCTTGCGCGCACGCTTGGCCATGGCCGACTCCTGACGGATACGCTTCAGATCCAGTTTTTTGGGAGTGACCTTGCGTTTTGGCAGGTTGTCGATTCGTTGTATCCGATACTCCCGCTTCTCCACCTGCAGCACACGCTGCTCTACTCTGCCGTCGCTATGAGTGATCCGCAAACGACTCTCTTTTGGATGGTCACGACCAAATCCGATCAGAAACGCCCCCATCTCTGAAACCCGTACCTCATCTCCATCCACAGTCACCTTGGCACCTGCCTCCACCCGTCCCGTCAGCAGCCCGCCCTGAACCTGCTGACCCTCCAGAGTGAGCGCCATAACCCCGAACGGTGATATCAGGGCGACCGCGAGAAAAAGCCGATTGAAGGCGCAAAGAATCTTTGATTTGCAGCATTTAGTGATCATTGTCTAATCATACTATGATCGACACTACAGCTGTACATCCGCCGATACAGAGAGCGGTGGCCCCGCCCGATTTTGACTGGCATGATATGCACATGACAACACCACAGACAGCATCCACCGACCCGGCAGCCTCATTCAATGCCCCCTACCGCAGGCGTGAGGTGGCGGCGATGATCCTGAACCACCGGCAGGAGCTGGTGAAGGCCAATATAATCGCTGTCACCGGGGCTCTGATGGCAGTGCCCGTCCCGCTGTTGATTCCTCTTCTGGTGGACGAGGTGCTCCTTGAAAAACCCGGCGTGGCGGTAGCAACGATCAATGGGCTTTTCCCGGAAAGCTGGCAACAGCCGCTGCTCTACATCCTGGCGGTATTGGGGGTGACCCTGCTGATGCGTCTAGGCGGATTGCTGCTCGGAGTCTGGCAGATGCGCCAATTCACGATCATCTCCAAGGATGTCACCTTTCAGATTCGCAGCCGCCTGCTGCAGAGACTGCAGTGGGTCTCCATGGCCGAGTACGAAACTCTCGGAAGCGCCACCGTTGCCTCTCACCTGGTCACCGATATCGATGCGGTGGACAACTTCATCGGCATCACCACCAGCAAGTTTCTGGTGGCGGTGCTGAGTATCCTCGGCACCGCCTTCGTGTTGTTGTGGATGCACTGGCAACTGGCCCTCTTCATCCTGCTGCTCAACCCGCTGGTGATCTGGGTCACCACGGTATTCGGGCGTAAGGTAAAAGAGCTGAAACGGCGTGAAAACAGCGCCTACCAGCTGTTTCAGGAGAGTCTGGCTGAGACCCTCGACGCTATCCAGCAGATTCGCGCGGGCAATCGCGAAAAACACTACATCAGCCGCATCATCGACCGGGCTGACCACATCCGCCGACACTCCGCCGCGTTTACCTGGAAGAGTGACGCCGCCCAACGCCTCTCATTCACCATCTTCCTCTTTGGCTTCGACACCTTCAGGGCACTGAGCATGGTGATGGTGCTCTACTCTGGCCTCACCATCGGCCAGATGCTTGCGGTCTACGCCTACCTCTGGTTCATGATGGGCCCGGTACAGGAGGTATTGAGCGTCCAGTACGCCTACAACGGCGCCAAAGCGGCGCTGGAACGGATCAACAATCTGCTCACTATCGGCCTGGAGCCGCGCTATCCCAACAACTGCAATCCCTTCACAGACGAGCGAACCACCAGCATAAAACTGGAACGGATCAATTTTCGCTACGGCGAGGGGCCGAGAGTGCTGAAGGATCTCTCCCTGGAGATAGCCGCCGGAGAGAAGGTGGCTCTGGTTGGCGCCAGCGGCGGCGGCAAGACCACCCTGGTGCAGATCATCCTCGGGCTCTACCCTCCCACCTCCGGAACCATCTGTTTCGGCGACGTTCCCGTCTCCGAGATCGGCATGGATGTGGTGCGCGACAATGTCGCCACTGTGCTGCAACAACCCGCCCTCTTCAATGACACGGTAAGGGTCAACTTAACTCTCGGCCGGGAGCTACCTGATGAGAAGTTGTGGAGAGCCCTGGAGGTGGCGCAACTGGCCTCCACTATCCACGACCTGAGCCAGGGCCTCGACACACTGGTGGGGCGCAGTGGCATCCGCCTTTCGGGAGGGCAACGGCAGCGCCTTGCCATCGCCCGCATGGTGTTAAGCGACCCCAAGGTGGTGATTCTGGATGAGGCGACTTCCGCTCTCGACACCACCACCGAACATCAGTTACACAGTGCACTGGAGACCTTTCTCAAAGGACGCACCACCCTGATAATCGCCCACCGCCTGAGTGCCGTCAGACAAGCCAACCGCGCCCTGGTATTTGAAGATGGGCACATCATCGAACAGGGAAGCCACGATGAGCTGATCAGCGGCCGTGGGCTCTATGCCTCACTCTATGGTCGCCAGGAGTAGAGTGAGTACCTATCTACCTATCTGGAAACAAAAAAGTGGGACGCAGAGAACGCGGAGGTGGCGCAGAGAACGCAGAGAAAAACCTTCCTGATTACCCTCGAAGCTCAGCCTCTGATAGAAGAAAAAGAGTCAATGTTGGCCGCAAATAAACGCGTATGAATGCAAATATTTAAAACTGGCTCTATAAAATAATCCCGAAGTCGAGTGTCGAGCGAACTTGTTCGTGAAGAGCACGTTTCGGAGTCCATCGCGAACAAGTTCGCTCCTACAAATGCAAAACGTCAGAACATGCTCTTGGATATTATCAATGCCCAAACAATATACCAGTGGAGAACCATATTCGCGTTTATTTACGTTCATTTCCGGCTGAGTTTTAGCGGTAATCAGGAAAACCTTTTATAAATGGCTCTGCATTATCGCACCACTCCATACAACCACTATACTTGCGGACTCTGCGTTCCGCTTTTAATCTTTCCCGCAGATCCTATCTGAAATCCCATAGAAAAAGGGGGCCGAAGCCCCCTTTTTCAATCAGCTGTGAGTCGGTTCAGGCTTTCGCCCTACCCCTCTCCCACGGCTTTCATGCTGAGCCTGACGCGGCCCTGCTTGTCCACTTCGAGCACTTTGACCTTGACCACATCACCCTCAGAGAGCTTATCGCTCACTTTCTCGACCCGCTCTTCGCAGATCTGGGAGATATGCACCAGGCCGTCACGGCCGGGCAGGATGGTGACAAAGGCGCCGAAGTCCATCAGGCGGGCAACTTTACCCTCATAGATGGTACCCACTTCGACATCGGCGGTAATCAACTCGATGCGCTTCTTGGCATCCTCACCGGCTGCCTTGTCAACGGAGAAGACCTTGATCATACCGTCATCGGTCACATCCACTGTCGCTCCGGTCTCTTCGGTGATGGAGCGGATGGTGGTGCCACCCTTGCCGATCACGTCACGGATCTTGTCTGGATCGATCTTGAAGGTGATGATACGTGGAGCATATTCGGACATCTCTTCACGAGGTGCAGCAATTGCTTTGTTCATCTCATCCAGGATGTACAAGCGACCCTCTTTTGCCTGCTCAAGCGCCACTTCCATGATCTGGCTGGTAATACCGTTGATCTTGATATCCATCTGCAGGGCGTTGATACCGTTGACGCTACCCGCCACCTTGAAGTCCATATCGCCGAGATGATCTTCATCACCCAGGATATCGGTCAAAACGGCAAATTGATCCCCTTCCTTGATCAGACCCATAGCAACACCGGCCATGGGTGATTTGATCGGCACACCAGCATCCATCAAAGAGAGAGAGGTGCCGCAGACAGAGGCCATGGAGGAGGAGCCGTTGGACTCGGTGATCTCTGAGACCACTCGAATCGAGTAGGGAAACTCTTCCAGGGTCGGCATGCAGGAGAGCACACCGCGCTTGGCCAAACGTCCGTGACCGATCTCACGCCGCTTGGGGGTGCCCACACGACCGGTCTCGCCGACACAGAAGGGAGGGAAGTTGTAGTGCATCATGAAGGGCTCACGGTAGGATCCCCCCAGTGCATCAATGATCTGTGAGTCGCGCTCAGTACCGAGGGTGGTGACCACCAGCGCCTGAGTCTCGCCACGGGTAAACAGTGCAGAACCATGGGTACGCGGCAAAACACCGGTACGCACGTTAATGGGACGTACGGTGCGGGTATCACGACCATCGATTCGAGGCTCACCGGAGAGGATACGCCCACGTACAACACGTTTTTTCAGTTTACTGGTTGCATCACCCACTTCAGCTTCGCTCCACTTCGCGTCGCTGCCGCAGAGAGCCTTAACGGTCTCACTGGTAACACTGTCAGTACGGGCGTAGCGCTCCATCTTATCGGCAATGGTATAGGCTTCTGCCATAGCGGCACCGGCAGCGGCTTCAACAGCGGCGGTCAGTTCAGCATCTTCCACCGGCAGCTCAAAGGTCTGTACCTCTTTACCTACTTCGGCGGCCAGCTCTTTGATAGTCTGGATTACAATCTGCATCTGCTCATGTCCGAACAGTACTGCACCGAGCATCACCTCTTCAGAAAGCTCCTTGGCCTCGGATTCAACCATCAGTACCGCATCTTCGGTGCCGGCAACCACCAGATCCAGGTCGGAATTCTCATCGAGTCCCGTAGCCGCCTGATTCAACAGGTAGCTTCCATCCTTGTAGCCGACGCGTGCTGCGCCCACTGGGCCCTGGAAAGGGAGTCCGGAGATGGAGAGTGCTGCCGAGACGCCGATCAGTGAAGGAATCTCCGGATCAACATCTGGGTTAAGCGACATCACCGTACAGATGATCTGGGTCTCATGGGTATAACCCTTGGGGAAGAGCGGACGGATCGGGCGGTCGATCAGGCGGCAGGTCAAAACCTCCTTCTCTGCCGGGCGCCCTTCACGACGGAAGAAACCGCCGGGAATCTTTCCCGCAGCGTAGGTTTTCTCCTGGTAATCGACGGTGAGGGGGAAGAAATCACGCCCCACCATTGGATACTTGGAGCCCACCACGGTGCACTGCACCACGGTTCCCCCCATATCGATCATGATTGCACCGTCAGCCTGACGGGCTATCTCGCCGGTCTCCAGGGTAACTTTATGATCGCCGTACTGAAATTCTTTCTTAATCAGAGCCACATCTGTGTCCTCAATTTGGGGAAGGGTGGATTAACGGCGCAGGCCAAGGCGGGAGATCAAGGTGCGATAACGCTCAGCATCCTTGGATTTCAGGTAATCCAGCAGCTTGCGGCGGGAGTTGACCATACGCACCAGCCCACGACGGGAGTGGTGATCGTGCTTATGGTCGGCAAAATGGGCGGTCAGTTCATTGATGCGGCTGGTCAGCAACGCCACCTGAACTTCCGGAGAACCGGTATCACCGGGGGCGGTGGCATACGCGTCAACCACCGTTTTTTTCTGTTCTGCATTCAAAGCCATTGTATTACTCCTCACTGTATTACTGGATTAAAGATCCACACCCGACAATGGGTTCAGGCGGTGGATCGGATCTCTTCCCATATTTGGGAAGATCGTCTCTCCTCACATGCAGCCAAATATGGGCCACTGGGAAGAGGGAGCTGGATTATGATGGGTTTTAGCTGTCAGATCAAACGCCGCGGCGCCACTTTACCGTCATCCTCTATTTCGCCAACACCGATAAAAACCTCTTTATCATCGTAGAGCCGTACCAGACCACTGGTGGGCGCTTTGGGAACCATCACCGCCTGGCCCATTTTCAAGTAGTAGGTACTGTCGTTATTGAGGTGTACTGCGGGCCAACCGGCCAGGGCGCTGTCCGCTGGCAACAGCAGCTCATCGAGTGAGCCGCCGGTCTCCTCACGGTGAGTCTCAATGGTTGCCATGTTGACCATCCCGGAGCCGTCGAAAGGGCCGACAGCGGTACGCCGGAGACCGACCACATGGGCACCACAACCGAGCACCTCGCCAATATCTTCCGCCAGGGTGCGTACATAGGTGCCCTTGCTGCAGTGGACATCGAGTTCAAACTCAGGCTGTGAATAACCAAGCAGCGTCAGGCTGTGAATCGTCACCGTACGCGGCTCACGCTCCACCACTTTACCTTCCCGGGCCAGTTTATAGAGTCGCTCACCCTTATGTTTAAGCGCCGAATACATCGGCGGGATCTGCTGAATCTCGCCGCTAAAACGTTCCACTGCTGCGGCAACATCCACTTCGCTGATTCCATCGGTGGGACGGGTCTCAAGCACTTCACCCTCGGTATCGCCAGTGGCGGTGGTGACGCCCAACTTAACCTTTACGCTGTAGCGCTTATCGGCATCGAGCAGATACGCGGATATTTTGGTCGCTCCACCAAAGCAGATAGGCAGAAGCCCGGTCGCCAGAGGATCCAAGCTGCCGGTATGCCCCGCCTTCTTTGCGAAATAGAGCTGTTTCACCTTTTGCAAAGCGCTGTTGGAAGTCTCTCCCAGCGGTTTATCGAGCAGCAGAATACCTTGCACATTACGGCCCCGTTGACGGCGTCGCCCCATTATTCACTCACTCTTCTGTTTTATTGGATTCGTCAGACTCGACGGCTTGCTCAATAAGTGCAGAGAGTCGGCGACCCTGCTCTATCGAATCATCATAGACAAAATGGAGTTGTGGGATGGTGCGCAGTCGCATGCGGCTACCCAACCGATAACGCAGGGTGGGAGCTGCGTCCTTCAGCGCCCTGGTAGCCTCAGCTTCGCTCAGCTCCCCTCCCATAGTGGTGAAGAAGACCTTGGCATGAGAGAAATCCCGAACCACCTGTACTGTCTGGATAGTCACCATGCCAAGCTTACGCCCATCCAGTTCGGTACGAACCAGCTCGGCAAGCTCCCGCTGCATCTGCGAACCGACCCGGTCGGTTCTGTTAAACTCGCGCGCCATCTAATTCAGTGCCGATTCCAATCAGATACTACGTGCCACTTCATGGCGTTCGTAGACTTCAATCTGGTCACCGGTCTTCACGTCGTTGTAATTCTTTACTCCAATGCCGCACTCGGTGCCAACCTTCACTTCACTGGCCTCATCTTTATGTCTGCGCAGCGACTCAAGCTCACCTTCATAGATCACGACATTATCACGCAGAACACGAATCGGCAGGCTGCGCTTGACAGCCCCCTCGATCACCATACAACCGGCAATAGCACCCAACCTGGAAGAGCGGAATACATCCCGTACTTCGGCTATGCCAACGATCTCCTCCCGTACCTCCGGCGACAGCAACCCGGAGAGTGCACTCTTCACATCATCGATTGCTTCGTAGATGATGCTGTAGTAGCGGAGATCAACACCCTTGTCTTCAGCCGTCCTGCGGGCGGTGGCATCGGCACGTACATTAAAACCGATAATAAAGGCGCCTGAGGTCAGTGCCAGATTAACATCCGATTCGTTGATACCGCCGACGGTCGACGCCACCACTTTGACTGCCACCTCGTCGGTGGAGAGTTTAGTCAACGACTCACGCAGTGCCTCAACACTACCCTGAACATCTGCTTTGATGATCAGGTTGACATAGTTGATCTGGCCCTGACTCATCTTAGCGAAGAACTCATCCAGCTTGGCCGCTTTCTGGGCCGCCATACGGCTGTCGCGATTCTTCTCCTGACGCGACTCAGCAAGCTCACGGGCCCGGCGCTCATTGGGCACTACCAGGACATCATCACCGGCGTTTGGCACACCGGAGAGGCCAAGGATCTCAACCGGAATGGATGGGCCGGCGCTCTGAATCTGTTTGCGATTTTCATCCAACAGGGCGCGGACGCGGCCAAACTCCTGACCACTGACCAACATATCCCCTTTGTTAAGGGTGCCTGACTGAATCAGAACCGTGGCAACGGCGCCCCGTCCCTTGTCGAGACTGGACTCAACCACGACCCCTTTAGCAGGCCCATTCTCAACCGCTTTTAACTCCAGAACTTCTGACTGCAGCAGAACCGCATCAAGCAGATCATCGATGCCCTGGCCGGTCTTGGCGGAGACATTGACGAACATCGTGTCACCACCCCAACTCTCCGGAATTATCTCGTGCTGGGACAACTCCTGCATCACCTTGTCCGGATTCGCATCTTCTTTATCCATTTTGTTGACGGCGATAATTACCGGTACGTTTGATGCCTTAGAATGCTGAATCGCTTCGATGGTCTGGGGTTTGACGCCATCATCCGCAGCCACCACCAGAATGACGATATCGGTCACCTCGGCGCCGCGGGCGCGCATGGCGGAGAACGCCGCATGTCCCGGAGTATCGAGGAAAGAGATCATGCCGTGGCCGGTCTCTACATGATAGGCACCGATATGCTGGGTAATGCCGCCCGCCTCGCCTGAGGCAACGCGGGTGCTACGAATATAGTCCAACAGTGAGGTCTTGCCGTGATCAACGTGGCCCATGATGGTGACCACCGGTGCACGATGCACCTCTTCACCCTGATCATCATTGATCGAGCTGATGACATCGGCCTCGATATCCTGCTCCACCCTATCGACCGCTTTATGGCCCATCTCTTCCACCACCAGGGTCGCGGTGTCACGATCCAGTGGCTGATTAATGGTAACCATCATGCCCATTTTCATCAGCTCTTTGATCACTGCAGCCGCCTTCACTGACATCTGCATGGCAAGATCGGCGACAGTGATACTCTCGGGAACCTGAATCTCGCGCACCATGGGCTCAGTGGGCATAACAAAACCGTGCTCTGATTCGCGGTCGCGTACGGCTTTCTGGCGTACTGGTTTGCCTTTACGGCGGCCACGCTTGCCCGCTGTAACATGCAGCTCTTTGCGTCCCTTCGGTTTGTCACGTCCGGCATCCTTACGATGGGCTCCTTTCTTACCGGTCTTCTCCTCAGCGACGACCTGGCTCTCCTGCTTCACGCGGGCCTTCTGAGCCGTCTCCTCTTCCAACCGTTTTGTCTCTTTTTCTGCCTCCAAACGGGCATTCTCTTCCTTCTTGACGCGGGCTGCTTCCTCCTCTTCAGCCTTGCGCTTTTCCTCTTCAGCGGCAAGCGCCACCTCTTCAGCTTGGCGCTTCAGTGCAACCTGGTCGACACCACCTGCTTTCTCAGCCTGCTGCCTCGCCTCTTCCGCGTCACGGCGGGCTCTGTCCTCGGCCTCAATCCGGAGCTTCATCTCCGCCTGTTCAGCAAGCGCCTTGCGTGCCGCTTCGGCCTCTTGCAGGCGCTGCTCCTGTTCACTATGGGTGGTACGCTTGGTGATGGTGCGTTTACGTCGCACCTCAACACTCACTGTTTTACCACCACGACTCGCTGGGCCACGGGAAGGTGCGCGACCCCCCACAGAAGGCTGCTGCAGTTCGCTGACTGATTTACGCTTGAGTGTAATCCGCTTGCCCCCGGCAGCCTGTGAGCCCTCTTTCTTTCCATGGCTCTCACGCAGATGTGCCAGTAGCTTGGCCTTCTCAGATTCATTGATCAGGTCGTTGGCGGTACTTTTTGACACACCCGCCTCTTTCAACTGCGCTAGAAGAATCTCTTGCGGTATTTTCACATCAGAGGCTAGCTGTTTTACCGTTACATCACTCATTGAAATTGGACCTCCCGGAAGTCCTAGTCCTGCTGATCGTCTGCAAACCATGGGGCGCGGGCCGTCATAATCAACTGCGCCGCCCACTCTTCATCCATCCCGTCGATCACCATCAGCTCGTCTACCGACTGTTCAGCAAGATCTTCCATGGACTTGATGCCGATAGCCGTCATCTCATAGGCCAACTTCCTCTCCATACCCTCCATGGTCAGTAGATCTTCATCCGGCTCATCGCCATCAAGAACCTCTTCCTTGGCGATCGCCTGTGTCAGGAACACATCTTTTGCACGGTCACGCAGCGTATCGACAATATCCTGATCGAACTCTTCAATCTCAAGCATCTCGGCAACCGGCACATAGGCCACCTCTTCAAGTGTGGAGAAGCCCTCCTGCACCAGAATGGTGGCGACCTCTTCATCGACATCCAGCTGTTCCATAAATCTATCGGTCAGCCCACGCGCCTCGGTCTCACTCTGAGCCGCGGCATCCTCTTCGTTCATCACGTTAAGTTCCCAGCCGGTCAACTCACTGGCAAGGCGGACATTCTGGCCGCCACGACCGATAGCCTGGGAGAGATTCTCTTCCGTCACCGCCACAGCCATGCTGTGGGAGTCCTCGTCTACAACGATAGAGACCACATCAGCCGGAGACATTGCATTAATCACGAACTGGGCGGGGTTCTCGTTCCAGAGGATGATATCCACCCGCTCACCGTTGAGTTCATTGGAGATGGTCTGAACCCGTGAACCACGCATACCGACACAGGCACCGACAGGATCAATCCGCTGATCATTGCTCTTTACCGCAATCTTGGCACGCATCCCCGGATCCCTGGCGGCACCAATGATCTCGATCAGCCCTTCGCCCACCTCTGGTACTTCAAGCTTAAACAGCTCCAGCAGCAGTTCCGGCCGACTGCGGCTGACAAACAGCTGCGGGCCACGAGGCTCTGACAGTACATCGTAGAGATAGCCGCGCAAACGGTCACCTGTCCGCACCGACTCCCGCTGAATCATCTCATCCCGCAGAACGATCGCCTCGGCATTACCGCCCAGATCTAGCAGGATATTACCCCGTTCAGCCCGCTTAACCACACCGGTAATCAGCTCACCCACACGATCTTGGTAAGCTTCAACCACCTTCGCCCGTTCGGCTTCGCGCACTTTCTGCACAATCACCTGCTTGGCGGTCTGGGCGGCAATACGACCAAAATCAACCGACTCCATCGGCTCTTCGATAAACTCGCCCACCTGGACATCGGGATGAGCCTCCAGCGCATCAGCCAGCAATACCTGGCGATCCGGGCTCAAGCCCTCTTCCTCATCCGGCTCTGCCAGCACTTCCCAACGACGGAAACTGGAGTAGTCGCCGGTTTCACGATCAATCTCGACCCGCGCATCGATATCACCACTGTGCTTCTTGCGCGTGGCCGAGGCAAGCGCCGCCTCTATCGCCTGAAAGACGATCTCCTTTTCTATGTCCTTCTCGTTGGAGAAGACATCAACCACCAGTAGAATTTCTTTATTCATCTGTTTCTAAACCCAATCAGAGTTCTGGCACCAGACGTGCCTTGTCGATCTGCTCCAGTGGCAGGCGATACTCCTGATCGTCAACAGCCACCACCACATCACCATCCAGAATTCCTTGCAAAACACCCTGAAAACGGCGCTTTTCATACAGCTTAGTCCGCAACCTGATATTTACCCGGCTACCCGCAAAGCGCTCAAAATCCTTATCGGAAAAGAGCGGCCGATCCAGGCCCGGAGATGACACTTCCAGGTTGTACTTCTCCCGGATGGGATTCTCTACATCGAGCAGACTGCTCACCTGGCGACTGACGCCAGCACAATCATCCACAGTAATTCCATTCTGGTGATCAATGTAAATGCGCAGCAAGCTTCCGCCCCCACCCTGGCCGAGATAATCGACCCCTACAAGCTCATAGCCCATCGGCTCAACGGTATCCCGGATCATCTCGGTCAAACTGTCCGCTGCACCCGCCATAAACCCGCCGTAATAAAAAATGGGCCCTACGGCCCACTTCAGTTCGCACCCACAGAGCTCATGGGCGCCCAATGCTGAAGCGGGTTCGCACCAAACCCGCCAATAAAAAAACCCCTGCACTGGGGTCTCTTTACCACTATAGGGCCAAAGCTACTTAATACACCCTATAAAACCGAGCAGATAATACCCCATCACCGAACACCACGCAATCCCGAAACGGCTTATAGGCTGAGACAACAACCCATGTTGTATCCTGCAGCAGTAGGGACTGTTATAGTCATCTGATCTACAGGAAGTTGATCACCCCATTCCATGATAAGACACACTATTCACCCTCTGCTATCTCTCCTCCTACTACTTATCCCTCTGGGGACGGGCGCCGGAAAGATTGTGCCGCCACTGGTGAAAAAGGCGCTCCAACCGGAACAACTGGGGGTAATCGTCAATGATGCCGATCCGCTGAGTGTCAAAATAGCCGACTACTACATAGACGCACGCCTCATCCCGAAAGAGAATCTGATTCATATCAACCTCAAGCATCGGGGTAACATCATCAAACCAAGACGTTTTTCAGCCATCCACAACCAGGTAGTAAAACAGACACCTCGCCACATTCAGGCCTACGCACTCACCTGGACACACCCCTACCGTGTCGGCTGTATGTCGATTACCAGCGCCTTTGCCACCGGCTATAACTCAAAATACTGTGCTGTAAAAACCGTTGGAAAAAGCTGCGGCCCCACACCTCGGAGCCCTTACTTTGCCAGCGACAGCGAAACCCCTTTTGACGACCTGAAGATTCGCCCCACTATGATGATCGCCGCCAACAATTTTGAAGAGGCAAAAAAACTGATTGATCGTGGTATCCGCTCTGATGGTACTCTCCCCCAGGGAAGAGCCTATCTCCTGCAGACAAAAAATCGCGCCCGCAGTGTGCGCGCCCGTTTTTTTCCACAGGTAGAACAGCTCTTTTCCAACAGGATAGAGATCAGCACCCTGAAGCAGGATGAGATTATCGGCCGCGATGATGTCATGTTCTACATCACGGGAAAAACCCGGGTAAAACATCTCAATTCACTGAAATTTCATCCTGGAGCAGTGGCCGACCACCTGACATCGGCAGGTGGTCACATGACCAAAGGAGATAAGAAACGGGGACAGATGAGCGCCCTGCGCTGGCTTGAGGCTGGCGCCACCGGCAGCTACGGTACGGTGACTGAACCGTGCAACTACACCACCAAGTTCCCCCGTCCGGACATTCTCCTGAACTACTACCTCCAGGGGGAGACGTTGATCGAGGCCTACTGGAAAAGTGTTGCCTGGCCAAGTGAGGGGCTCTTCATCGGTGAACCCCTGGCAGCGCCCTACTCCCGCAGATGGAGCGACAAATCCGGCATAGGGCGTGCAGAAAAATCCACTGAGAGCACCCTCGAGTCTGACCACATTGATCACTCAGCGATAACGCCCTTATCTCTCAGGAAGGTGATAATCTCACCGGCAAGTATGTCTGGGGTCTTTTCAGCTGCTTCCAAAACGAGTTCCGGTGCCAGCGGCTCTTCATAGGGATCATCAATGCCGGTAAAACCCTTAATCTCTCCCGCCCGGGCCTTCTTGTAGAGCCCCTTGGGATCCCTCTGTTCACAGACATCGAGGGGCGCATCCACGAAAACTTCGATAAATTCACCGTCATTCATAGTGTTACGCACCATGTCCCGATCAACTCGGTAGGGACTGATGAAGGCGGTAAGTGTAATAACACCGGTCTGCTTGAAGATTTCCGCCACTGCTCCGATACGCCGAATGTTCTCTTCACGATCTATAGCGGTGAACCCCAGACCAAAACGTTGCGAGAACTCTTCTCCATGGGCATTGATCAACATCCCGGGGCCAGCATTGAGTCCATGGCGAACATTGTCCCCATCCAGCACCACACTCTGATGGCCTGCTTGGTGCAGCATGTGATCCAGTGTATTGGCAACCGTGCTCTTTCCCGAACCACTCAAGCCGGTAAACCAGATTACACAGCCTTTGTGACCATTTTTCTTTTCCCGTATCTCCCGTGAGACACTCTGTTCATGCCATGTGATGTTTATGCCGTTGCTCATTGCTGGTTCCCAGTAAAGTTGATTATGTGAGTATTGGTGAAGTGGATCAAAATAAAAAGGCGTTCATCTATGGGTACATCCCGTACCTGCATCAGTGGGTATCCATGGAATAGGCATAGGAGTTTGCTTTTGCCAAGTAAAGAAAAAGAAGCCACATTCACCCCGGTCAGCCCCTGAATCCGCACCACTTTTCTCCTTTTTCAATATTTCCGTCTGAATTTTCGATGAATACTCACCTGCCAGCACCACTTCTGTCAACTACCACTCAATTTCCCAGCTAGCCACCCGGCATTCCATCACCCACCCCACCTCTCCAGGCAGTATCCGGCAATGCCCATACCAAAAAAGGCAGTAACTATTCAGCTCACCCCTGAAATCCGCCGTTTCTGAGTTACAAATCATTTGCATACATAAACTCGCATTTTGTGCCTTTTTATCCTTAAACCGGCTCTGTACCAAAATCCTGAAAACCACAGTTATGGTGGAACAGAGATGTTGTAGGAGCGAACTTGTTCGCGGTGGACTACGAAACACGCTCTTCGCGAACAAGTTCGCTCCTACACCTGAGTTCCAGACTACCGTGCTGAATAGTTACGATTGGTTATTGTTGGAGTAACAACCATTTTCTTGATTAGCACGTAATAAAGGGGACGCTACCCTTCAATGGTGGAATCTTATACTATTTCACCCACAAGGTAGGCCATCCATCAATAAAGGATAGCGGCCCCTTACCCAAAACGTCAGCACCATATAACAAATTTACGATACGGCAAATAAAACAGGAAAACAGATGGCAAAATGTACTATATGCAATTCAAGAAAAGGCAAAAGGAAATGCTTACTTTCAGACAGCTTTGTTTGTAGCCTATGTTGTGGTAATACAAGGACAGAAGAAGCGTGTTCAGAATGTGGATTTTATCAGAAACCAA
The DNA here is from genome assembly GCA_040505955.1 of Sedimenticola sp. Lineage (GTDB taxonomy): Bacteria > Pseudomonadota > Gammaproteobacteria > Chromatiales > Chromatiaceae > Vondammii. The sequence continues at coordinate 27,778 of JBEVXT010000298.1, forward strand.
AAAGACAATATAATGAAGTCCCTGCCTATTTTGTCTCCGAGATGGATGGCAATATGGAGCTTGAATCTTATGGAAACTCCATTGAAGGTGCGTTATGTGCATATGATGAAGAAAATGAAAATAAATTAAATGATCATGAGGCAATCAGAATTATTGAATTACTTATCGATATATATCACTTCAAAGATCAGTGTGCTAAAGATGAAAGCCCGATGATTTTAAATGGAGTCAAGCACCTTGTAAGCTCAATAAATGAAGATCTAGATGATGTAAGCAATGAGGTATTAGTAAAAATATTAGGTGTAATAAGATTTGTTGCCAGACGAAGAACAAAAACAGGCAGAGAGTATATGAATATTATTCGCCAATATGTTGGGCAGAGAATTGCTTCTGGTGTTCGACTTCTGAGACAATGAGTAGCGCTAACAAAAGGTGTTATGTTTGGAAAGAAAGAATGTGGAAATAGCAATACTTAGACACGGAATGCCAAAACCGATTCCAGAAAACAGAATTCCGGCGTCCGGCTTTATTGACTGGATCAACAGCTATAATGCATCAAAGTTGTCTGATACATCGCTTCCTACAAAAAGTGCGCTGTCCTATGCAGATGACTGTAAAGTAATAGTCAGTAGCAGCCTTCAAAGATCAATTGATTCTGCAAAGGCACTTAATGCAGAAAAGCTTGTATTATCACACAAGCAATTTATAGAAGCTGGTCTGCCATCAGCGAACTGGCAATTACTGAAAATGCCCCCGAACACTTGGGCTGTAATTTTCAGGTTGTTATGGCTCTTTGGTTACTCTAATAACTCAGAGTCCATCAAGGAAGTAAAACAAAGAGTATCATTGGCAGCTGACAAACTTATTCATCTAGCTAAAGAACATCAAAAAGTACTTTTTGTTGGTCACGGTGTATTTAACCGTCTCCTTGTAAAAGAGTTAAAAAATCGGGGATGGTCAGGCCCAAAGAATCCTGGGTCAACATATTGGAGTTTTGAGATATATGCACAATAATGAATCAAGGGGTCAGCCAGCTTGATTTAGATGATCAACCGCAGATGATCTACCCAGACCGAGGTATCAACTGGAATCATCTGGTGTCCGAGCGTCGGCGGGTAATAACCTCCAATTGTGGCTCGCTGCCACCCAATCGCGCTAGACGACGGGCGCTCTCACGCTCAATCAGGGCTCGCAGTCCTTCGCGTACCAACACAGCCTTCTCGGTCACACCACAGATACGCTGAGCCTCTGCCAGTAACTGGTCGTCAATATTCAAAGTAGTACGCATAATCCTGCCTCACACGGGTTAGCTATGCATCAAATAGTACATCACATGTATGCCAATTGTCGTGCCTAAGCCTTTTCCAATACTGGAACAGTTTGGAAATTCTTACTGGGAGACTGATCTCTCCTGTAACTATCCAGATTGCCTCTGAAATCCGTCAGTTCAAGATGAAAAATGTGAGTTTACATGGCTAAATGATCATTTTTTAACACAGAAATGGCGGATTTCAGGGGTGAGCTGAATAGTTACTCTCTCCTTCCCTCAAGGAGGAAGCACTGAACAGAGTTATTGTTCAGCGCTTCTTTATCCCCTATGCCGCTTCTGTGCGCTGCACCTGCATGCGATTAATAGCCGACAACACCGCTTTCAGCGAAGCGCTAACGGTGTCGTGATCAAAGGCGACGCCGGATACCCGCACACCGTCAATATTAAGCTGAATATAGGCTGCCGCCTCAGCATCAGTTCCCTCACCTATTGCATGTTCACTGTAATCAACCACAT
>JBEVXT010000299.1:0-3659 GCA_040505955.1 Sedimenticola sp.
AATTGATCACGCCAATGTGTAGCAGACCAATATCAGTCGCTGATTTACGACCAATTAATGGTTTCCCAGTGCCTGTAATGACCTGGAATTCCACATTGTGAACAATTTCACCTACTTGTACATTCAGGTTTGTTTTGCCATGCAATTTTAAAGGAACATTGCTACCATAAGGATAGATTTTTGCATTTGTTTTGGACAGGAAGTTTTGTGTGGTTTTAATTTTTTCATATGTGCATCGGTCAATTGCATTTACAGAGGCCCCAATATCGACAAGAATATCAATTGGCACACCCTCTAAAATTAATGTAATAATGGCATCATTCTTACCGGTCAATGTGAAGACTTCATCTGCCACACAATCATTTTCCTCCGATTGAATCACATGAACCTTTTTTGTTTTTGAATTACACATTTTCGCCATGTGGTCCTTTCCACCACAGTCATAACAAGTCATTACTCTTGTTTTCACACAGTATTTTCAGTACTGTTGTGTTGGTTTCGTTGGTTCCCCCGTTTGTTTGGTGGATTTGCCCCTTGGTTTTGTTGGCGTTGGTTTTGTTGGTTTTGTTGGTTTCCCAGTTGGGTTCGTTGATTTCCTCGTTGGTTGTTTCGATGGATCCGGTATAGTTCATCATTCTGAGTTGTCGGCTCCGTCATACGTCGGACATGTGTTTCCGACAAGTCAAATGTTCTCGCTATAGATTGAACTTTGTCTAGTGTTAGTTCCGGTTGTTCCAGGAATTTCCGACGTAAGTGTGATGATTTGCATGTGTTCACCACTTGGTCACGCACCATGTCGTTTTTGTCAGGAAATTCGCAGGATATTGCCAGCTTTGACAACCGTACGATGTAGTTGTCAATTGTTTCTTCATCGTGTTGTTTTTCCTGATGAAACACGTGTCGCTCATAGGAGATGGTTTTTTTCGGCGCGAAGTACGTTGACAATTGTGCTGCGGCGTCGGTGAAGGTAGATCCTTGGTCGTCGAATGTTTCGAAGACGTCCTGTATTTCCGGGCCCGCAATGTGTAGAAGTAATGCCCGCTTCTGTTCGTCTTTGTTTACACCGGCCGCTTTGATGTAATAATCAAATTTCTTCAAGTATTGTTCCCACGACTTTGACAAGTTAGTGTGTTGTCCTGTCACTTGGAATTGTCCAGGAGTTGATATTTCCAATTTTGCTGTTGCCATCTTCTTATTGGTTTTATTGGTTTTATTTCACAATAATCCGTTTGTTTTACTTGTTGTTTTATTTTATACGTGAGTCCTGTTAGTTTTTTTTTAATCTCATTTCTCGTCGCCAATGTAATATCTGGTAATATCTGATATACGTGGGAATGATTGATTGACGAACACACTGTTGGTTTAAACTAATATACGTGTTTATCTCATGGCTTGTACATGTATATAGCAACTGCCCTGCGTCTCTAATACCTGTAGCTGCTAGTAATTAAGAGCTGTCAGAACCTTGCCTGGTTCCGCCTTTACACATGCCAGCCATTCATGACTGACCAGTGAGAAGATACGATACTACAGACATCATGCCCTGTATTTGCCCAGGGTCAAAGTCACCATTGCTATAATATGAAAATAGGCAGAACCTATAGCGGGCTTCGCTCCCGCCCCCTACCTAAAACCTCCCAAACCCTACCTCTCGCCTCCCGCTCCCTCATCAACCACCTCCCACCAACGACATTCCGCCGCATCCCCCCCCCCCCCTTCCTCCCCTACCCCCACCTCCCACCCGGTTCCATTCCAACGTTATTACACCGCATTATAACGCACCGCAACCTCACGTAACGTTACGGCATGGGAAACGCGGGAATTCCAACATATTAAACGTGACGTTTGAGTTCGGATGAGAAATTCAACGGAAGAGTTTGTGACATCATGTCATGCACATGTTTTCAACAACCAGCCACAACAACGACAACAACGAAAAAACAAAGCCAAATTGTGGTCGTTGTTTGTATATTAATGAATGTACAAGTCGTATGTTATAGAAATTGTCATCAGCAAGTGAATACGAAAGTCTTTTTCTTGGAAGGGTTAATCGAGTCGGCTCTCGGGTCTCATCAGAACTGCGCTGGTAGTCGGGTACTCAAATGTTTCTATCGCATCATCATTTGTACATTGTAATTTACTTTAAACGAATACAGTCAAAATGCCCTATGGGGAAACTTGAATGGATCACCCCCTAAATGCTTTGAATTTTTTGTCTTGCATGGTCTATGGAATTTCGTTTTACGTCAATCACGATAATTTTGTTTAGCCGATGTCTATGGTCGTGCTTCGCTCGCGGCGCCTCGCTGCGGCTAATGCCGCCGACGAAGCCCGTATTAAAATAGATGGTATATTTTGTTGCTCAGGGGCGAGTCCTGAGTAGGACTGTATTAAGCTAGACGTACTACAAATCTCTGTACTCCGTCTTTATTAAACTGTATTATAAACTGTCACCTTGTGCATGGCGGACGTGTTTGCTTGATGGCCAGGGAGTCATGTTTATTTCATTGAATGGTGCTGGTAGGTAATGTTGAGCAGAGATTGTAAATCCGATAAAGTAAATTGCAACTAGAGAAATATCTTGTAACTAGAATTCATGCAATATTTGAGCCTATTCTGAGAAAGGCGGTCTTATGATATAGGGCAATGTAGACCCAGATTGGCCCGCGCACCAGTGCAGGCCGATCAGGGTCTACAGGGCTCAACACTCACAGTTTGTTGTACCCTTTTGAACAATACGGTAAGACATGATTCTAGGATCGGTTTGGTCCCAATCTGACTGTGTGGCGCTGTGCCCTACATAGTGGGAATGGGACTTACACCGATTGCACATATCAGGTCCGGTTTTCTCCGAATGCAGCCCAACAGTATCTAATTCAACCAATTGATGCAAGCGGCAAGGATTCGTTCAATAATTCAAATGGGCCATCTCGACACCAAATCAGGATCTTGTAAATTCAGAGATGAATAACAAAATTGTCTCCCCAACATTGGTGTATTACCAGCTCTAAGGACTTAAGATACAAGTTACTGAGCCGTAAAACACAATTTCATCATCGTCAATTAGGCCATTATAACGATTGCTGACTTTCAGCATCACTGGTGCAAATTTTCAAAATTACAGGCCAAGGACTATTAACTCTTTCAACCGCACAGAGGCCATAGCTAGGTCTCTGTAGAGGTTTATGTTTGCAGTGTAGATCCTGATGAGCTGGCTCTTACAAGCCGCCTCATCAGGATCTGCACTGTTGGCAAGTATTTTTCTTCTTTTAGGAAAACAAAACCACTCACTGTTTGACTGGACTGGTCTGAATTTCATTGTCTGATGAACTGATTGGTCTGAATATGCGAATGGGAGATTCCGTGTCAGATCAGTACAGAGGAAAAGGGGTTAACCCTTTGCACGCTAGCGGTGAAAATAACCTCCAGACACATCATGGAATGTCATTAGAATTGCATCGTTACGATTCCATGACATATTTTCATTGTTTTCAGAGAGCAATAAGAAAACAGCATTTCTGTCGTCTACTGATATATTTGAAGTATTTATAGCCATTACTTTTCCCAGCATGCTAAGAGTTAGGAAGCCTGAAATGAGATCACAAGATATAATTTCATTGAGAAAATAAGGGAGAACATAGTAGAGCACATACCTCCGC
>JBEVXT010000300.1:0-2747 GCA_040505955.1 Sedimenticola sp.
AAACCACGGGATAAAAGAAATGACGGAGCTACTGCAGCAGACCTACTACAGCAACACCCTTCAGACCTGGTTAACCTCCCTGATCATTATCGCCCTCTCCCTGCTGTTGGGAAAAATTGCCTACTGGCTCTTCTCTAAGGTAGTGCGTGGATTTACCCGTCGAACCAAGGCCAAGCTGGATGACCTCATTATCGATATGGTCGAAGAGCCGCTGGTTTTTGCCCTCATCGCCACCGGCATCTGGATCGGACTCAAACAGTTGACCCTGCCGGCGCTGCTGGAGAGCGCCATCAGCAACTCCTACCATATCATTCTCGCGCTTCTTATCGGCTGGATGCTGAGCCGGTTGGTGGATGCCATCTTCCAGGAGTACCTGGTTCCCTGGGCGGCGGCAACGGAGAATGAGCTAGACGACCAGCTGATGCCTATTGCGCGCAAGAGCCTGAAAATGGTCATCTGGGCAATGGCCATCATCATCGGCCTCAACAATGCCGGATATGATGTGGCCACCCTGCTTGCCGGTCTTGGTATCGGCGGTCTGGCCCTTGCCATGGCGGCAAAAGATACCATCTCAAATATCTTTGGTGGATTCACCATCTTCACCGATCAGCCCTTCCGCATAAATGATCGCATCAAGGTCGCTGGCTATGATGGAACCGTTTCCGAGATCGGGGTACGCAGCACCCGACTAAGAACGCTTGAAGGACGTGAGGTCTCTATACCCAACTCCGAGTTTGCCGGGGCGCCAGTGGAGAACGTCTCCCGGGAGCCATCCCGCAAAATCATCCTCAATCTGGGACTGACCTACGACACCACACCGGATCAGATGCAACTGGCAATGGATCTGCTGAAGGAGATCTGTGACGGAAGTGAAGAGACTGAAGAGAAATCGATCATCTCTTTTAACGCCTTCGGTGACTTTGCAATGAACATCATGTTCATCTACTACATCCGTAAAGGGTGTGATCTTGCCACCACCCAGACCGGGATCAATATGGCGATCCTTCGCCAATTTAACGATAACAGTCTTGAGTTCGCCTTCCCCACCCAGACCATCTACAACATCGGGGGTGAAAATAGCTGAAATGAAAAAACACCCCATTGAAGAGCGCAATCCAGGCGAACGGCAACTCACCGTCCGCGTCCTTGCCATGCCCGCCGACACTAACCCCGCCGGGGATATTTTCGGTGGCTGGCTGATGTCTCAGGTGGATATCGCCGGCAGCATTCTGGCGATTCAGGTGGCCCAGGGGCGGGTCGTCACCGTCGCCGTCCACGATTTCCAGTTCATCAAACCGGTATTAGTGGGGGATATGGTCAGTTGCTACGCGGAGGTGGAGCGAAAAGGCACCACCTCGGTACGGGTGCGGGTGGAGGTGTTTGCCGAACGCGAACGCGACCCCCGTACAGTCGATCAGGTGGCAGCCGCCGCCATCACCTATGTCTCTGTAGATAAGGAGGCGAAGCCCCGGATGTTGCCGCAGGAGGCGAAGGAGTAGTTACCAGTCAACTTTACTATGCTACTTGATATATGATGGGCCGGTATTCAGGCGAAGGAACTGGCTTGCCATTAGACTTCGCTGCTTCCAGCCAGCTCTCTTTCGCTGTCAGCACTTCCGCCAACGCCTGATCTGAGTTTCGCCAAAGGCAGAGCATGCCTTCAGGTCTGGAATATCAGCAATATAGCCTTGATCCTCTTCACTATAAAAAATATTGATGTGGTAGTCTTTCATCATTCCTCCTCCATGGTATTGTAGGAGCGAACTTGTTCGCGATGGACTACGAAATGTGCTCTTCGCGAACAAGTTCGCTCCTACAGGTGTAAATTCATCTCCAGCCAGGAGTCTGTCCGATCCTATTTTGCTCAAAGAAGGGGGAAGCTACAGTTTCTCCCGCAATAGCTGGTTGACCTGCTGGGGGTTGGCCTTACCTTTGGATGCCTTCATCACCTGACCGACAAAGAAGCCCATCATTTTGGGGCGTTTCTTTTCGTCGGCGTTGCGATAGTTCTCCACCTGCTGGGTATTGGCCGCCAGCACCTCATCAACAATCGACTCGATGGCACCGCTGTCGGTGATCTGTTTCAGCCCCTTGGCTTCGATGATCTCATCGGCACTCTCTTCACCCTGCCACATCGCCTCGAACACCTCTTTGGCGATCTTGCCGGAGATGGTGTTGTCGCTGATCCGGCGCAGCATGCCGCCAAGCCGTTGTGCGCTCACCGGACTGGCTTCGATGGTCAGGCCTTCACGGTTTAGGGCACCTGCCACCTCGCCCATCACCCAGTTTGCCGCCAGTTTGGCATCAGCATCGCTAGCGGCAGCCTCAAAATAGTCGGCCAGGGCTCTGCTCGCTGTCAGCGCCTCGGCATCATAGGGCTTGAGTCCGTAATCGCCGCAGAAACGAGCCCGCTTGGTGTCCGGCAGCTCCGGCAGCGTATTGGCGATGGCGTCGATAAAATCGTCCGTCAACTCCACCGGCAGCAGATCCGGGTCGGGGAAGTAGCGGTAGTCGTTGGCCTCCTCCTTGGAACGCATGGAGCGGGTCTCGTCCTTGTTGGCGTCGTAAAGGCGGGTCTCCTGTACTACCTTGCCACCCGATTCAATAACATCGATCTGGCGCTCCACCTCAATATTGATGGCGCGTTCAAGAAAGCGGAAGGAGTTGAGGTTCTTCACCTCGGCACGGGTACCCAACTCATCCCCCGGCAGGCGAACCGAGACGTTGGCGTCACAGCGGAAGGAGCC
>JBEVXT010000300.1:2847-4458 GCA_040505955.1 Sedimenticola sp.
ATCGCCATCCTCACCACCTCTTTATTGAGTACCGGCAGCACACCGGGCATCCCCAGATCCACATTGCAGGCCTGGGTGTTGGGGGCGGCACCGAAAGTGGTGGAGGCGCTGGAGAATATCTTCGACCTGGTTGCCAGTTGGGCGTGTATCTCAAGCCCGATTACAGTTTCCCATTGCATGTTGTGTTGATCTCTATCCGAATAGTGGCGCTTCGAGATAACCGAAGCGATTGTTCGCTTATGTGGGTTCCGCAGTGTGGTGGTCGCTAACCTGCTGGAAACGATGGGCGGTATTCAGCAGCCGCGCCTCCTGGAAGTAGTTGCCAATGATCTGCAGCCCCACCGGCATGCCGTCGACCGGAGCCACCGGAATGGAGATGCCTGGGAGCCCCGCCAGGTTGACGGCGATAGTGTAGATATCCGACAGGTACATAGTCACCGGGTCATCCGACTTCTCGCCGATGGCGAAGGCGGTGGTGGGGGTGGTCGGCCCCATGATCACGTCCACTTTTTTGAAGGCCTCGCGGAAATCATCGGAGATCAGCTGCCTGACTTGCTGTGCCTTGAGGTAATAGGCGTCGTAGTAGCCAGCCGAGAGGGCGTAGGTGCCAATCATGATGCGGCGCTTCACCTCGGCGCCGAAACCCTCGCTGCGTGAGCGCTTGTAGAGATCTTCAAGATCCTTTGCCTCTTTACAGCGGTGGCCGAAGCGCACACCGTCAAAGCGCGACAGGTTGGATGAGCACTCGGCCGGGGACACCACGTAGTAGGTGGGCACCGCCAGATGACTGTTGGGCAGGCTGATCTCCACCACCTCTGCGCCCAGCCGCCGGTACTCATCGATTGCCGCCTCGACAGAGGCAGCCACCCGGCCATCCAGCCCCTGATCAAAATACTCCTTCGGCAGCCCGATCTTCATGCCACTGATATCGTCGCTGAGGGTAGCACTGTAGTCCGGCACCGGCTGATCGACACTGGTGGAATCCCGTGGGTCGAAACCGGCCATCACCTGTAGCATGGCGGCGGCATCGGCGGCACTACGGGTCATCGGCCCGCCCTGATCCAGAGATGAGGCGAAAGCGATCATGCCGTAGCGGGAGACCCGCCCGTAAGTGGGTTTCAGTCCGGTGATCCCGCACAGTGCGGCGGGCTGGCGGATGGAGCCGCCGGTATCGGTGCCGGTAGCCGCCGCACACAGCCTTGCCGCCACTGCCGCCGCTGAGCCGCCGGAGGAGCCGCCGGGCACCGTGTCGGTATCCCAGGGATTTCGCACCGGGCCATAGTGGCTGGTCTCATTGGATGAGCCCATGGCGAACTCGTCCATATTGGACTTGCCCAACATCACGGTGCCCGCCTCCTTTAACTTCGCCACCACCGTGGCATCGTAAGGGGCGACAAAGTTATCCAGCATGCGTGAGCCACAGCTGGTTCTGACACCGGCGGTACAGAAGATATCCTTGTGAATAACCGGGATGCCGGTCAGTGGGGTAGCCTCACCGCGACCGATCCGCGCATCCGCCGCCGTCGCCTCTTCCAGTGCACTCTCCGCCAACCGGGTGATCAGGCAGTTGAGCCGCCCGTTCTGTTGTTCGATGCGATCAAGATAGGCCTG